>JAFEGC010000215.1 GCA_018240265.1 Pseudomonadota bacterium
GGCGCAGGCGGGCTTGCGGCTCATCACCGCGATGTCGGTGGGCGGCGTGCGCGGCGCCATCACGCTGGCGGGTGTGTTGACGTTGCCGCTGGCGCAGGCCGACGGTTCCGCGTTCCCCGCGCGCGATCTGGCGATCTTTCTTGCGGCCGGTGTGATCATACTGTCGCTGGTCGCGGCGAATCTGTTCCTGCCGCGATTGTTGCGCGGTCTGGATATGCCGGCAGAACCCGCCCGCGCGCAGGAAAACGACCGTGCCCGGGTGGCGGCTGCGCAGGCCGCGATCCGCGCCATCGAGCGCGAACTGCATGCGCTGGCGGACAACCGTGACGATGCGGATTTGTACGCGCAGGCGGCCACACGCGTGATGGACCTGTACCGCCGCCGTATCGAGGGCAGAATGCAAACCGGCGAAAGCGCGGCTCTCATCCGCCGCACCGATACGGCCGAGCGGCAGATACGCCTGGCGGGGCTGCGGGCCGAGCGCGAGGAGATATTCAGGCTGGCGCGCGCGCAGGCGTTGTCCGATGAAATCTCGCGTGAACTGGTGCGTGAGGTCGACCTGCTGGAAGAGCGCCTGAGCTGACCGTGTCGCGTGGTGCTTTATGTGAGGCGCAAGTTGAGCGGGGTGGTCGCCAAGCCATGATAAATTCCGTTCCAGTCCGTTCGGCTCGTGACGGCGCACACCGGCCGGCGCTGGAGGAAGCCCGTGCATTCGCTCGGGCTTTGTCTGCAAGGGCAACCGCCGTAGCTCACGATGGATCGCCTGTAGCGCCCATCGCCGAACGCGGATTCTTCGTGCCCGCCTCCAGCGCCAGCAGCGTCGCCTTCACCGCCAGTCCTCCCGCAAAGCCCGTGAGCTTGCCGCTCGATCCGATCACGCGGTGACAGGGCGCGATGATGGAGATCGGATTGCGGCCGTTGGCGGCGCCGACGGCGCGCACGGCAGCGGGGCTGCCGATCTGCCTCGCGATCTGGGCATAGGAGCGGGTCTGGCCATAGGGGATGGTGAGCAATGCGCTCCACACGCTGCGCTGGAACGGCGTGCCGGCGAAGTCCAGCGGCAAATCGAAAGTCCGGCGCTGGCCGCCGAAATATTCCGCGAGCTGCTCGGCCGCCTGCCGCAACACGGGGTGTTCCGCGTCTGAAGTGGCGGGCTCCAACGGCACCCGCTGTGGATCGTCGTTTTCCCACAGCACGGCGGCAAGGCCTCGGGTGCTCGCCACCAGCGTCAGTGCGCCCACCGGCGTTTGGATCACGGTGCTCCAGCGCTTCATATCTTCATGGCTTTTCATGATGTATTCCTTCCGCCCTGGCCGGTTGCGAATTCGATGGCATTCAGCGTAGCCGCTTCCCAGCCGTAGACTCGCCATTTTCGGACACGCAATCGCATCCGATTTCGATGTCTGAAAATGGCGAGTCTGGACGACGCCCGGGCTTATAATCGCGCCATGAACCTGGATCGTCGCTCACATTACCGGGCGCTCGCTGCACGCGATCCGCGTTTCGACGGTGTTTTCTTCGTCGGCGTGACCTCCACCGGTATTTACTGCCGGCCGGTGTGCCGCGCCAAGACGCCCAAGGAAACCAATTGCCGCTTCTTCGACACGGCCCAGCAGGCCGAGCAGGCGCGCTTTCGTCCCTGCCTGCGTTGCCGGCCGGAGCTGGCGCCGGGCAACGCGCCGGTGGACGATGCGCAGCGCATCGCCCAGCTCATCGTGCAGCGGTTGGAGGACGGCACGCTGGGGGATGATGCGGGTCTTGCGCTCATCGCCGATCAGTTCGAGCTCAGCACGCGCCAGATCCGGCGCATCGTGCAGAAGGAGTTCGGCGTCGCGCCGATCAAGCTGCTGTCCACCCGGCGCCTGCTGCTTGCCAAGCAGCTGCTCACCGAGACGCGGCTGCCGATCACCGACATCGCTTTTGCCAGCGGCTTTTCCAGCCTGCGCCGGTTCAACGACGCCTTCCGTTCGCGCTATCGCATGCCGCCCACGCGCCTGCGCCGCCAGACCGCCGACGCAGCGGTGATCGAAAACGGTGCCGGAACCTCGACGCTGCAGCTGGTGTACCGTCCGCCCTACGACTGGCAGGGGGTGCTCTCGTTCCTGGCGGCGCGTGCGCTCAAGGGCATCGAGCACGTTACGGATCAGGCCTATGCCCGTACCGTGCGGCTCGGCGATCGCACAGGCTGGATTCGCGTCACGCATGAGGCGAAACGCCATGCGCTGATGCTGGAATTTCCGCATGCGCTGACACCGGCGCTACCCTCGCTCCTGGGTCGCGTGCGCCATCTATTCGATCTGGACGCGCATCCGGACCTTATTTCCGCGCAGCTCGCGCGCGATTCGCGGCTCGCGGCGCTGGTGCGACGCACGCCCGGCATGCGCGTGCCGGGCGCGTTTCATGGTTTCGAGCTGGGGCTGCGCGCCATCATCGGCCAGCAGGTGACGGTGAAGGCGGCGACGACCCTGGCGTGCCGCGTGGGCGAGGCGTTCGGTGAGGCCATCGCCACGCCGCTGCCGGAGCTCAACCGGCTCACGCCGCTGCCGGAGCGCATCGCCAGATCCAGGATCGAGGACATTGCCAAGCTCGGCGTGATACGCGCGCGCGCCGCGAGCATGCAGGCGCTGGCCAGGGCGCACGTGTCCGGCGAGCTGTGCCTGGATGGCGCCGCGCACCAAGACCCACAGACGGCCATGCGGCGCCTGGTCGAGCTGCCCGGCATCGGTCCATGGACGGCGCACTACATCGTCATGCGGGCGCTGCGCTGGCCGGATGCCTTTCCCAAGGAGGACATCGCCCTGCGCAAGCGGCTCGGCGGCGTCACGGCAAGGCAGGCCGAGGAGCTTTCGCAGGGCTGGCGGCCCTGGCGCAGCTACGCCGCGCTGCATCTGTGGCGCGCGGCACCCATGGTGGCGTAAATGTGCCCACGCCCGAGTGCCCTTAGCCGTTGGGAACCGAGCTGGCCGACTCCGGCGCGGGCGGTTCGCGTCGCACGCTCAAGTTTACGGGATTGATCGCGGCCGGGTCATCGCGCAGCTTGAGATAAAGCTGTTCCCCCGCGGGGTGTGGCACGTCGATGGAGTTGCCGAGAAATCCTTCCGGCACCTTCACCGGATCGGTGAAGCGGTCACTGGTGGCAATCGAATCGATCAGAAACAGATTGGCGCCCGACAGGTTGCAGGGCGAGTCCGCGGCCTCGGGGCAGCGCAGATCGTTCAGGGAGGGGAGCCTTACCAGCGTCGCCAGCGGCTGCCAATCGCCCGCCACATCGCCCGAGCGGACCCGGAACTGCAGCGGACCGAAGGTGGAGGGGCCGAGCGTCTGGCTCGGATCCAGCGTGGCCACGGCGATCTGCCGATTCTCCAGCGTCAGACCACCGCTGGTGATGCTCAGCGTGGTGCTCGCCGATTCATCCGCGGTGGCGACCTCCACCGTGGTGCTGCGGTCGAAGCGCTGGGGAGCGGTGGCGCGCAGCGAAAACACCAGGCGCGCATCGTTGGGCAGTTGGTCCGGATGCGTGAGCTGTACGTGGCTGTCTGTGCTGGAACGCGCAGGCTGGATGCGCTTGCCGATCAGCGTGGCCTGCGGGCGCGCGGGTTGTACTTCCACGGGCACGTTGAAGCTGCGTCCATCCTGCAGCGTGACGCGGGCGCTGGCCGGCTCCGCCGCGCTGAGCGAGGCGAGCGTGCCGGCCGGGTCCGCCTGCAGCGCCAGCTCGTCGTTGCCGAAGCGCGTCGACAGCGAGCCCAGTGTCAACGCGACGCCGCCGATCGACACGGCCGTGACCTTGTCCAGGCGGCTCCCCTTGAGCACCGCGTTCGCATCACCCGCATGTACGGCGATGCGGTCCAGGTGTCCCGCCTCGACGAAGGCGTTGAGAGCAATCGACTGCGCGACACCTTCGCCATACTGCGACACCAGCAGCGTCATCGCGCCGGGCTTGGCCTGTTGCAGCGGCAGCCGCACTTCCAGTTCCGAATCAGCGACCGCGGACCAGGCGGCCGGCGCTTCCGTGCCGTTTTCATCGCGCAGCATCACTTGTTTCGTGCAGCTCACATCCGCGCCGCGCAGATGCACCGTGCTCTGGCGGCCGACGATGAGGCCCGCGGCATCGCCCGGCGCCAGTTCCCAGGTGCCCGTGCCCGTCGAGCTGAGCTTGAAGCGCGGACCCTCGTAGGGATCGAAGCCCCAGCGTCCGCGCAGGACACCTTGGGCGCCGCGCTCCAGCGCGAGCTTCGACCAGGCGGTGGTATCCACGACGAGACCGCCTTGCACGGGATCGGGACGCACCGGTGCCTCGTGGCTCTCGCCATGAACCATTACCGACAGGCGCAGGTCATGCGCGAAATCCGTCGCGAACACCAGCGGTGCGCCCTCGACCGGCAGCAGCAGTGGTGATTGTTCCGCGCAGAAGCGCCGCTGCGGATCGAGCGCGCGCAGCGGCGGCTGCGGCGAACCTTCGATCGCGGGCAGCGCCGCGACCAGTACGGACATCGGGCTGTCGAATGAGGGCGCGGCGTTCAGCGCGAGCTTGATGCGCGAGCCTTGCATGCGCGACAGCGCCGGGATGTATTGATACTGCGCGGTGCGGAACGAATCGAAAATGCGCGCGATGTCCAGGATCGATGCCACGTAAGGACCGTAGTAGCCGCTGCCGAGGTGCGGCGTGAGCGTGGCCTCCATGGCCAGCTCGCTCACCGGCCCCGAGGTCAGCGTCGCCACCATCGATTGACTGTGGCTGTCGCTGAGCACCGAGGCATCGCGGTTCTGCAGCAGGCAGGCGGCCTGCGTATCGGGCGTCTTGTCCAGGCAATGCTCGTCCACCTTGATGGCCAGGCTCCGTGCCAGCATCGGGGCGGCCTGCTTCAAGAAGCCCGGGCTGGTTTCGTCCAGGCGGCGTACCGAGTCGAGGTAGCGATCCAGACGCGCGTGATGGAGCGCGGCCTGATTGAGGTCTTGCGATGCGCGCACGAATGCGCCGGGTCGGCCGCGCACGGTGTTGACCAGGGTGCGGAAGTCTCCGCCGGTCTGCGGAGCGAGGAACAGCAATGCCTGCAG
>JAFEGC010000216.1 GCA_018240265.1 Pseudomonadota bacterium
AGGGGCAACGCGGCCTACGTGTTTGCGAAACTAGGTGACCGGCGGGGATTGGACACGCTGCTCAGTATTCTCACGGACTTCTCGAATCAAAGAACAATTCATCCGCCTAACATTGGCATAGCGCCCGTTCCGGCGGGAAGCCAAGTCAGGGAGAATCTACTGGGCGCCTATAAGCGCAACTCCCGTGTCGTTCGCGATCAAATAACGGCAGATCGGTACTATGCGGTTCATCTGCTGGGCGAATTGCGGGATGCGCGCGCTGTAGGGGCACTGCTCCCGCTTCTCGACGACGACCAGATCAACTACAAGGTCGCATGGGCATTAGGAGAGATTGGAGATCATAGAGCGATTCAAGGTCTCATCGCCGCGCTCTCGAATTCCGACGCACTGGTTCGCGTGAGCGCGATTGAAGCACTTGAGGAACTGCGCGCCGGGGCGGCATTACCCTTTTTGGTTGCAATGTTTGACGATAAGGCGGTACCCCGCGCCGGAGATCGGATTTCTGTCGGCGTAACAGCGCGACGTGCCGCCGATATGATTAGAGGCGGGGCTGTTCCACGTCGATAGGTGTGTGGGCGTATCGCAGGCGCTTCGTGAGGGTCAAGCACGGCGAATGCCAGGGCCTGACATTTCCTCCGTAGCCCCGGCTTACAGGGGCCGGCGATACCGCCCGGAACCGGCCGTATTCAGCGGCTTTGCCGCTCGCTGATGACGACACCGCTCCAAGCCCCGGGGTCCCCCCGCCTACGTGCATTCCACGATAGGCACCAGGCCGCCCGGGCTGCATAAGCCCGGTATGAGCGACGGTGATGGCATGCGCGGCGGGATTCATTGGCCCCGGCGCAGGCGCTCTGAGACGATGAGGCCAAATTCAAGCCGGAATGCGGGGCGGTAAGATGCAGGTCTATACCAGCTGCACCAATGCGGGGCCGATCAGCGTCTATGTCGAAAACGGACGCGTGGTTCGCATCAGGCCGCTGGTTGCCGACGCCAAGGACTTCAAACCCTGGACCATCGAGGCGGGTGGCAAGGGCTATTCGCCACCCAAGCAGTTCAACCTGGCCCCATTCGTATTGGCCGAGCGCAACCGGCTGTATTCCAAGGATCGTATCCGCACGCCGCTGAAGCGGGTGGACTTCAACGCCGCCGGCGCCCGCAATCAGCATATGCGAGGCAAGTCCGGTTATGTCCCGATCAGTTGGGATGAGGCACTCGATCTGGTAGCCGGCGAAATCCAACGCGTGCAGGGCACCTACGGCCAGGGCGCGGTCACGGCGATGACTTCCTCACATCACAACTGGGGCATGGTCGGCTACAAGATCAGTGCGTTCCAGCGCTTTTTCAATCTGATCGGCTACACGACGGTGCTGGACAATCCGGACAGCTGGGAAGGTTGGCATTGGGGAGCGACGCACGCCTACGGCTTCTTCTGGCGACTCGGAATGCCCGAGCCCTACGATGTGCTCGAGGACGCACTGAAACACACGGAAATGATCGTGTTCTGGTCCAACGATCCGGATACGACGCGCGGCGTCTACACCGGCCAGGACTCGGCCATCTGGCGACAGTGGCTCAAGGACAAGGGCGTGAAGATGGTGTTCATCGACCCTTATTACAATTCCACCGCGGCGGCGATGGGCGGCAAGTGGCTCGCGCCGCGACCGGGCACCGATACCGCGGTGGCGTTGGCGATCGCCCATGTCTGGATCAGCGAGGGGACTTACGACAAGCAGTACGTTGCCGAGCGCACGGTCGGCTTTGAGAAGTTCCGGCAGTACGTGATCGGCGCGGAGGACGGAGTGCCCAAGACCCCGGCCTGGGCGGCCGCCGAGTCCGGTGTCTCGGCGCGGGCGATTGTGGCGCTGGCGCGCGAATGGGCGAGCAAGAAGACCATGCTCGGCGCCGGGGCGCGCGGCGGTGAAGGCGGAGCCTGCCGGCAGGCGTATGCCACCGAATGGGCACGCCTGATGGTGCTGTTGCCCGCGATGCAAGGATTGGGCAAGCCCGGCATCAATATCTGGGGCACGGCCATGGGCGCGCCGCGCAACAACGACGTCTGGTTTCCGGGCTACGGAGATCCCGACGGACGCATCGCGCACTCGCGCGTCGCGCGCCATGTGCCGCAGAACCCCGTGCAGCAGAAGCTGTATCGCCTGAACATGCCCGAGGCCATCCTGGCACCGCCGGTGCAGTGGCGCGGCGAAGGGTTTTGTAATCGCTCCCTCGAGCAGCAGTTCACGCCATTCACCTATCCCATGGATGGTTATCCCGAGGTGAAACTCTTCTACCGCTACGGTGGATCCTTCCCGGGCACGATGACCGATACGAGCAAGTGGGCGCGCATGTACCAGAGCCCGAAGCTCGAGTTCGTCGTCAATCAGGACGTCTGGTGGTCGGCCGAGACCGGCTACGCCGACGTCATCCTGCCGGCCTGCACGCAGCTCGAGCGCGAGGACATCGGCGAATGGGGTGAGCCCGGCGGCCAGACCAAGGGCGGCAGCAGTGGCTGCAATTTCCGCATCATCGTGCGCATGAAACAGTGCATCGAGCCGGTGGGCGAATCCAAGGCGGATTATGAGATCTTCTCGCTGCTCGCCCGTCGCCTCGGAATCGAGGAACAGTACACCGAAGGCAATACGGCGCTCGACTGGGCGCGAAAATTCTTTGAGATCTCCGATCTTCCCAAGTACATCAGCTGGGAGGAATTCGACCGCAAGGGCTATTACATCGTCCCGCTGCAGGAGAATTATCGCGCCACGCCCGCGCTGCGCTGGTTCG
This sequence comes from Pseudomonadota bacterium, assembly GCA_018240265.1. GTDB lineage: Bacteria > Pseudomonadota > Gammaproteobacteria > Steroidobacterales > Steroidobacteraceae > TMP-86. The sequence continues at coordinate 2,779 of JAFEGC010000216.1, forward strand.
CGGAAGGGCGCCCTTGTGACACGCCTGACCCGAGCAACCCCAAGCGCTTGACCGAGAAGGGCGGGGAGCTCGGAACCTTCAGCGGCAAGATCGAATTCGAGTCACAGAGTTTGCTCAAGCTCGCGCCCGAGGACGGCGAGCGTCCGCCGGTGCCGCATTACCTGCCGAGCTGGGAAGGCCACCACTCGCCGGAAATGGCGCAGTTCCCGCTACAACTGATGTCGCCGCACCCGCGTTTCAGCTTCCACACCCACTATGACAAGCACGCCGCCTGGCTCGACGAGATCCCGGGCCATCGCATCCAGAAGGATGGTTACGCGTGGTGGCCGGCGCGCCTCAATCCGGGTGATGCGGCGGCACGCCAGATCAGAAATGGCGACATCATCAAGCTGTTCAACAAGCGCGGCACGGTGTTGTGCATCGCGGTCCTGACGGAGCGGGTGCGCCCGGGCGTCGTACAGTCCTTCGGCTGCTCGGCCAAGTACGATCTGCTTGAGCCGGGCAATCCGGATTCGCCGGATCGTGGCGGCTGTGTGGCGGTGCTGACGCCGGGCCGCATGGTGTCGAAGAACGCGGCCGGCATGGCGGCGTTGTCGTGCCTCATCCAGGTCGCCAAGTGGGTGGAGAAATAGCCATGGCCAAGTACGCAATGGTGATCGATGTCGAGCGTTGCGTGGGCTGCTACGCCTGCTGGATCGCCTGCTTCGATGAGCACGCGGGAGTCGACCATCTGCCGGTAGCCGCGGCGCAGCCCGAGTCGGGGCATCGCTGGATGGATATCAAGGTGCGCGAGCAGGGGATCTATCCCAAGCTCAAGGTAACGTTCACGCCGCTGCCGTGCCTGATGTGCGAGGACGCGCCCTGCATGAAGGTGGAGAGCAACGGCGCGGTCACGCGTCGCTCCGACGGCATCGTGCTGATCGACCCAGAGAAGGCCAGAGGGCAGAAGCAGCTAATCCGCTCCTGCCCGTACGGCGTGATCTACTGGAACGAGCTGCTCAATACCGCGCAGAAATGCACCTTCTGTGCCCATTTGCTGGACGACGGCTGGAAGCTGCCGCGCTGCGTGGAGGCCTGTCCAACACAGGCCCTGGTGTTTGGCGATCTGGAAGACGGCAATAGTGCGGTTGCCGCGCGCATGGCCGAACCCGCGATCGAGGAACTGCGACCGGACTGGGAAAACCGGACGCTGACACGCTATATCGCACTGCCCAAGCCGTTGGTGCTGGGCGAAGTGGTGTTGGCCGACAAGCCGCAGGAACCGGCTCCGGGTGTGACCGTGACCTTACGTTACGGTACCGAGGTGCTGGCGACGGTGACCGACAGCTATGGCGACTTCGAGTTCAAAGGCGTGCAGGCGAACCAGAAATACCGGTTGCATGTGAGCCATCCGGGCTACGCGGCGCGTGAACTCGACGTGCTCACCAAGGGGGATGTGGACCTGGGAGCAGTGCAGCTCGAGCGGCTCTAACGTCTTGCGGTGCCGGATGCGAGCAGCCGTCCGGCCTTCAAGGGACGAGCGGTATGACCGCGGTTGATCGCCACAGGTGCAAGAAAGTCCATTATCGAGAATCAAGAGCGCGACGGAGGAACCTATGACCGACCAGCATGAACACCTCTTCACCCGTCATACGGATCGGTGAATCAACATGGCACTCACGCATACCGCACCAGGAGAGGTGGTCGATGTCCGCGCGCCGGCCGGAAAGATCAGTATCGCGGACTCGAAGCTGCTGATCAGAATCGACCACCTTGAAGTTTTCCGTTATGCCCTGCCCGCTGGCAAGGTTATCGGGTCGCACAGGGCCGCGGGTGTGATGCTGCTGCAATGCCTCGACGGGACAGTGGAATTCACGTCGCTCGGCACGACCCGGACGCTCACCCCGGGTGCGATGCTCTATCTTCCCGACGCCGAGGCGCACGATCTGCGGGCGATCACCGACGCGCAGCTTCTCCTCACCATTCTCCTGCACCGGAAATGAGGTGTTGTCCGACTGAACAGGTGCAGGAGAAGGCGATTCCGACGGTTGCGGGCGCTTATCTGATGGTCAGGCGGGGTCTGAGCGAACTCGATGATGGCGAAATGCCAGAACGGGGCGGCATCGAAGTCTGGATGCACGATCCACATATTCGATTGGCACAGCCTTGTTTTCCAAGGGCGAGACCCCGCGCCAACCGCTGCTACCTCAATCGCTATATCATGTAAGCGGTCCCAAACACGCGATGCGGGTTAAATAGAAGCGTCTTGGAAACTCCGCCCGCTGCTT
>JAFEGC010000217.1 GCA_018240265.1 Pseudomonadota bacterium
CTGCATCAGACCACCCAGGATGTGCCCGATTACGGCATCCCCTGGTTCGCAGGCCGTCCCGCCGACGTCGATCGGCGCAACTTCTACGGCTTTGCCAGCGACCGCCTGGACACGAATGTCAACCTGGTCTCGGTTCGCCTGGAGCATGACTTCGGCGCGACGTTCACGCTGAGCTCGCAGCTGCGCTACTCACACGACACGCGCAGCTTCCGGCTCACCGAGGCCGCCATTCCGGCCGGCACGCCGGCGAGCACGCCGCTTGCCGACATCACGGTGAAGCGGAACGAGTTCCAAGGGTTCAGCACCGATGTGTTTTTGCAGAACCAGACCGACCTGATCTCGCGCTTCACCACGGGCGCGCTGTCGCATGCGCTGGTCAGCGGCTTCGAGGTGGGGCGGGAATCGCCCCGGCCCACCTACATCACCAACGTCGGCGTACCCGGCACCAACCTCGCCGATCCCCTGCCGCAGATCTACTCGGTGGCGCAGAGCTACACGCGGCTCACGGCCGATACGGTGGCGAAAACCATCGGGCTATACGCGCTCGACACCATCTCGCTGGGCAGCCATTGGCAGCTCATGGGCGGTGTGCGCTGGGACCGATTCCAGACGCATTACACCAGCACCGGCTACTCGCCCACGGGTGCGACCTTGGTCAACACCGATGTCGAACACGTCGACCAGGCGTTCAGCTACCGGGGCGCGCTGGTGTACACAGTCGGCACGCAGGGCAGTCTGTACGCCAGCGTCGGCACCTCGTTCAACCCTTCGGCCGAGGGGATCGAATCCATGATCTCCAGCGGCCGGGCAGTGGCACAGTCCAACCTCGATCTGGCTCCCGAGAAAAGCCGCTCCTACGAACTCGGCACCAAGTGGAACTTCCTGGAAGGACGATTGCTGCTGACCGGCGCGGTGTTCCGCCTGGAAAAGCTCAATGCACGCGTTCCCGATCCGTCCACGCCCGGGTTCAACATTCTTGGCGGTGATCAACGGGTGCACGGCGCGGAGACCGAGCTCGTCGGACATATCCACGATGCCTGGGAAGTCCACGCCAGTTACACCTTCCTCGACAGCAAGGTCACGCGCTCGGCGCCGGGAGGGCCGGTGCTCGGTGCGCCGCTCACCCTGACGCCGCGGAACTCCTCGACCCTGTGGCTCGACTACCGCGCCGCCGCGCCGCTCCAGTTCGGCATCGGCGCGGTGCAGACCTCCAGCCGGCTCGGGCAGAACACGGCGAGCTCCTACGAAGTGGCGCCGGGCTACGTGGTGCTGAGCGCGATGGGCCGGTACGCCTTCTCCGCCAACGGCGAGGTGCAGCTGAACCTCGACAATCTCACCGACAAGCGCTACATGGATCAGCTGCATCCCTTCCACGTGATACCCGGAGAGGGTTTCAAGGCACAGCTCACCCTGACCATCAAGTACTGAAGGCCCCGTGTTATTGGAAATCCCTCGCGTCCTCACCGCCGCGCAGCTGGAGCAATGCCGGCAGGCGCTGGAGCAGGCGGACTGGATGGATGGCCGGGCCACGGCCGGATATCTGTCGACGCAGGTCAAGCGCAACCAGCAGCTGAGCGAGAACCATCCCGTCGCCATGCGGCTCGGCGCCATGATCATGGACTCGCTGGAGCAGAACGCGGCGTTCATGTCCGGCGCCTTGCCGGCGAAAGTCGTGCCGCCGCTGTTCAACCGCTACGGCGAGAACGAGACCTATGGCGCGCACATCGACGGCGCGGTGCGGCCCATCGCGGGCTCCTCCGACCGCGTGCGGACCGATCTGTCCGCGACGCTGTTCCTGTCCAACCCCGGCGAGTACGAGGGCGGTGAGCTCATCATCGAGGACACGTACGCGGTGCAGAAGGTGAAGCTGGCGGCCGGCAACATGGTGCTGTATCCGGCCAGCAGCGTGCATCATGTTTCGCCGGTGACGCGCGGCGCGCGGCTCGCGGCATTTTTCTGGATCCAGAGCATGGTTCGCGAAGATCACCGCCGGCGCATGCTATACGGGCTCGATGCGAGCATTCAGGCGCTGCGCCGCGAATCGCCGCAGTCGGCCTCGATCCTGGAACTCACCGCGCTGTATCACAACCTGCTGCGGGAGTGGGCGGACGTGTGATGGCGGCCGCCGCGCCGCGCCGCGGGCCGCGGTGATCGAGCGATGCCCGCCTCAGCGCCCCATCGGATGCGCCGAGGCTGAGGGCAGGCGATGGGGCCAATCGCTGCGCGTTGCCATCGCCGTCGCATCCCAGTCGACGCCTTCGCCCGGTGCCTGCGTGTAGCCGGGGTCCCAGGGGAACAGGACCATGCCATCCTCGATGAGCTTGGGCATGACGGTGAGGATGTCACGGCTGGGCGCCTGCGCGAGAATCGAGGACACCGATCCATGGAGCCGACGGCACTGGTCCAGCTCCCGCAGCACCATTTGGGTTGGTGCCGCCATCGGCAATTCCAAGATCGGCGGATCGCGGTAGGCGAACTGCCCCGGTTCGATCCAGCCCAGGTCGCTGGATTCGGCGACATGGACATGTGGCTCCTGGTTCGCTGGCGCCAGCGCAAGAAAAAAGTGCGTGTCGAAGCGGCGCTGTGCACGCGAGGGCGTGATCCAGTGGGCGAAGTAGGTAAGCTGCGGTGGCCTGACCGTGAGCTGCGCTTCTTCCACGAGTTCGCGGCAGGCGGCGCGCGCTGCAGCCTCGATGCGCCCTGCAGTTCCGCGCGCCGCTTCATGGGCGTTGCCGGCCTCGGTGGCGTCCACCGCACCACCCGGAAAGGCCCACAGTCCGCCCATGAACCGCAGGGTGCGCTGGCGTCGCAACATCAGCACCTGCAATTGCGGCGCTTCGCGCAGCACGATGACCGTGCCGGCGAGCGAGGGTATTGCGATGGTACCGTCCGGTGCGGTGCGTTCGGGAGTGGACAAGGGCAAAGAATTCTACGAAAACAGCATGCCGTGCGCGCTACATCTGCGGCGCCCAGTCCTTGCAGGTGCCCGCCGCCTTGACCTGATGCTTGGGAAAGAGCTGGCAGGGCCCTTGAGCCGAGTCCGCGCTGCCTTGATACAGCACGCAACTCACGCAGGTATGTGTCGGTTCCGGCCCCCGCGCGGCGTTTTCCAGGTATTCGTGTTGCTTCGCCAGCGGGTCCTGTTCGGACAGGAGCGGTGAGTCCTGCGCTCGGGCTCGCGGCCGCAGCGTCAGCACACCGAGCAGCAGCAGGGCCTCGCGCCGTTTCATCGGCCCTTCCACACCGGTTTGCGTTTCTCGGCGAAGGCGGTGGCGCCTTCCTTCAGGTCTTCCGAGTTGACGACCTGCTGCACCAGGTGAAGCGAGTCGTGCAATTCGAAGGCTTCATGCTCGGGGAGCATCTCGGTGTGGCGCAGCATCTGCTTGATGGCGGGGAACAGGAGCGGCGGGCCATCGGCGAGCTGGCGGGCGATTTCGCGTGCCCTGGCCATGCCCTGACCCTTGGGCACGACGTGGTTTGCCAGGCCCCAGTGCTTGGCTTCCTGCGCATCCATCCAGCGTCCGGTCATGAGGAACTCCACCGCCACATGATACGGGATTCGGCGCCGCAATTTCACCACCCCGGCATCGGGTAGCACCGCGACGTGGATTTCCGGCAGCGCGAACTTCGCATGCTCCTCCATGACGATGATGTCGGTGCCGAGCACGATTTCGAAGCCGCCGCCGCAGGCGATGCCGTTCACCGCCGCGATCACCGGCTTGTTGAGATTGCGCGGATAGTTGAAGCCGCCGAATCCGCCCACGCCCCAGTCCTCATCGGACTTCTCGCCCGCCGCGGCTCCCTTCAGGTCCCAACCGGGCGAGAAGAAGCGGTCACCCGCGCCGGTGACGATGGCGATGCGCAAGGAAGGATCGTCGCGGAACTCGCTCACCACGTCATTGAGCCGCCGGCTGGTGGCCAGATCGATGGCATTGGCTTTGGGACGGTCCAGCGTGATTTCCAGCACGCCGTTGTCGCGCACCAGTTTCACGGAATCAGTCATGGTCGTGTCTCCTTGCAGTCAGTCGGATCAGGGCATCGACGGCGACGGCGCCGCAGCCTTCGGGTCGTACGATCAATGGATTGACGTCGATTTCCAGCAGACGCGACACATTGGCCTGCGCATAGGCCGCCACCGCCAGCACATTGTCGAGCAACGCGCCGCGGTCGCCGCGCGGCTTGCCGCGAAAGCCATCGAGGAGCCGCGCGACTTTGAGCATGCGCAGTGCCGTATCGATGCGCTCGCGATTCCAGGGCGGCAGCAGGCTCACGCTATCCTGCCACAGCTCGGTGAGAATGCCACCGCTCCCCAGCACCAGCACCTGGCCGAACTGCGCATCCACGGTGATGCCGATCAGCACCTCGGCCACGCCATCGCCGATCATCTCCTCGACCAGGATGTCCGGGCTGATGGCGCCGAGCTTTTCAGCCGCCGCCTGCGCTTCGACATCGTTGCGGAGGTTGAGGATCACGCCGCCGACTTCGCTCTTGTGCTCGAGTCCGCCGCCCGCGGCCTTCATCACCACCGGGTAGCCGATCTGCGCCGCGGCGGCTACGGCTTCAGTGGCGGCGACCACACGGCGCCGCGCGGTGCTGAGTCCGAATTTGGCCAGCGCGGCCTTGCCCGCATCCTCGGTCAATGAAATGGCCGATGATGCTGCGGCCGGTGGCGTGGTGGGTTCGACGGGAAGCCCGCGCCGCCAGACTTCGCCCACGCCGCCCGCGTAGGCCAGCGCCTCCAGCGCCTCGCGTTGGCCCTGCAGCGGCACCACGCCCTGCGACAGGCAACGATGGCGCGTGCCGGGGCTGATGGTCTCGGGGAGCGATGCGATTAGCGCGGCACGCGAGGGCGCGTCCTGCGCGGCTTCGATGAAGGCATCGATCACCACGTCGAAGGCACGGGTGTCCGCCAGCCCTTCCGGCGGATTGTCGAGCATGAAGCCCACCGCGTCGTAGCCGCTGTGCAGGCTGACATCGAAGGCTTTCTTCAGCTCGGCGGGCTGGAACCATAGGTAGGTGTGGA
>JAFEGC010000218.1 GCA_018240265.1 Pseudomonadota bacterium
GGTGTAGCACCGGCGGGCGACTACTACATCTTGTGTCAGGGGGAGTGAGGTTATGTCGCACATCGGTCGTGCGTCAAGCGGTATTTTCCCCGATTCCAGGTCTATTTTAACTTTTAAATTCAAATACTTATAAAATTCTCTCGGAAAATTTCCGCTTGTTATTCGGGCATTTTTCCGCCTGCCGCCGCGGCGGCCCGACGCAATATCTTGTGTCTCCACACATTGCCCACAACTTGTTCCCAGGATTGCGGCTTGACACCCGCTTGACATCGTTTGGGTGCCGTTGAAATACCGGCGGCGGACCACATGTCGGGCTCATCGCGACATGGGTCGCAACACTTTTTGAAGGAGAGCTTTCATGACCGTACTTCGTTATGAGCCCTGGGCTCTGCGTTTCGTCGATGGCGTTTCGAGCATGGCGGCCGACTCCGGCGCCTGGGTGCCGGCCACCGATATCGCCGAGGAACCCGCACAGTTCGTGCTGCACGTGGACCTGCCGGGCGTGGATCCGGCGCAGGTGGAAATCACCGCCGAGCAGGGCGTGCTCACCATCCGCGGCAACCGTGAGATCAAGCGCGCCGAATCGCAGGACGGCTATCGGCGCGTGGAGCGCCTGAGCGGCGATTTCCAGCGCCGCTTCACGCTGCCCGAGAGCGCTGATGCGCAGAACATCCGCGCCAAGGCGAGCAACGGTGTGCTCGAGGTGGTGATCCCGAAGCTGGCGCAGGTGCTGCCGCGGCGTATCGAGATAAAGGCCGCCTGAGGCACGCGGCCGTGCCGAGAGCGGCCCTGCAGGGAATCGAGCGCGGCCGTGTAAAATAGGGGCCCGGGTGGAACTATCCACCCGGGCCCTTGTCCGTTGCGGGGCGTTCGATACCAGGCAAAAACGAAGGATTTTTTCATGAGCATGCGCAAATCGGGTGTTGCACTGAGCCTTGTGCTGGCGATCGCGGGCGCCTATCCAGCCTCGCTGTCGGCGCAGCCCGCGACGGCCGATGGACCCCTGCCCACCCTGGCGCCCATGGTCAAGCGCATCTCGCCCTCGGTGGTGAACATCGCCACGCGCGGCACCATCAAGGAGCAGGGTCAGCGCAATCCGCTGCTCGACGACCCGTTCTTCCGGCGCTTCTTCGACGTACCGCCGGATCAGGGGCCGCGTGAGCGCCAGTTCCAGAGCGCCGGCTCCGGGGTCATCGTCGATGCCAAGAACGGCTACATCATCACCAATCATCACGTGGTGGAGAACGCCAGCGAGATCACCATCACCCTGCTCGACAACCGCAGCTTCACCGCCAAGGTCATCGGCAGCGACGAAGGCTCGGACCTCGCCGTGCTGCAGGCCAAGCAGCCCAACCTGACCGCCATGCCGTTGGCGGATTCCTCCAAGCTCGAGGTCGGTGACTACGTGGTTGCCATCGGCAACCCGTTCGGTCTGCAGCACACGGTCACCTACGGCATCGTCAGCGCCCTGGGGCGTTCCGGCATCAATCCGGACGGCTACGAGGACTTCATCCAGACCGACGCCTCGATCAACCCGGGCAATTCCGGCGGCGCGCTGGTGAATCTGCGCGGCGAACTGGAAGGCATCAACTCCGCCATCCTGTCGCGCAGCGGCGGCAACATCGGCATCGGCTTCGCCATCCCGGTGAACATGGTCAAGAGTGTCATGGACCAGCTCATCAAGTACGGACAGGTCAAGCGCGGCGTGCTCGGCGTCAACATCTACGACGTGACGCCGGACGTGGCCAAGGAATTCGGCCTCACCGAATCGCGCGGCGCGCTGGTGGCGAGCGTAGTACCCGGTTCGGCCGCCGACAAGGCGGGCGTCAAGACCGGCGACATCATCGTCTCCATCAACGGCGTGAACACCAAGGGCGCCGGTGAACTGCGCGCCACCATCGGCCTGCTGCGCGTCGGCGACAAGGTGGACATCGGCCTGCTGCGCGACGGTAAGCCGCGCAACGTGACGGCGGCGATCAGCGAACGGAGCGACGCCGACAGCGGCGATGGCGCCGCCGTGAACCGCGCGCTGGAAGGCGCCGACCTGGCCGATGCCGGGCACGATGGCGGCGTGGTGGTGCGCGCGGTGCAGGAAGGCAGCCCCGCCGCCCAGGTGGGATTGCGCGGCAACGACATCATCCAGGCGGTGGGTCGCACCCGCGTGGCCAACCTCAAGCAATTCCGCGAAGCAATGAAGGACGCCAAGGTGGCCTTCCTCAACGTCAAGCGCGGCTCGGCCATGCTGCTCATCCCGATCCGCTAGTCCGCAGGAGGGAATCGGGCATGCGCACATTGTCGATCTGTATTCTCGGCGGCACCGGCTTCGTCGGCACCCGCCTGGTGTCGCGCCTGATCCGCGAAGGCCACCGCGTCACCGTGCTGACCCGCAACCGCGAAATGCACAAGCATTTGCTGGTGCTGCCGGGACTGTCGCTCCTGGACTGCGATGTGTACGACGCAGGGCTGCTCAGCGAGCATTTCCGCGGTCAGGACGTGGTCATCAACCTGGTCGGCATCCTCAACGAACGCTGGTTCGGCGGCGATGGCTTTCGACGCGCTCACGTGGAGCTGACGCGCGGCGCGCTGCAGGCCTGCCGTTCGTCCAATGTCGCGCGCTTCCTGCAGCTGTCCTCGCTCAAGGCCGACGTGAACGCGCCCAGCCACTACCTGCGCAGCAAGGGCGAGGCCGAGCGGCTCATCCGCGAGCAGGCGGGCGAGGTGAACTGGACCATTTTCAAGCCCTCGGTGATGTTCGGACCGGGCGATTCCTTCCTGAATCGCTTCGCAACCCTCCTGGCACACATTCCGCTGGTGTTTCCGCTGGCGCGCCCGCAGGCGCGCATGCAGCCGGTGTTCGTCGATGATGTCATCGAGGCCATGGTGCGCTCGCTGCATGGCGGGACCGGCAGCCGCCAGACCTTCGAGCTGGGCGGCCCGCACCAGTACACGCTGCGCCAGATCGTGGAGCTGGTGGCCCAGCTCAGCGGCCATCGGCGCTGGATCATGGGCCTGCCGGATTTCCTCGGGCGCCTGCAGGCATTTTTCATGAACTTCGTGCCCGGGCGGCCTTTTTCCAGCGACAACTTCAAGTCGCTCACCATCGACAGCGTGTGCGGCGAGCAGGGCCTGGCGGCGTTGGGGCTAACCGCGCAGGCAATGCCGGGCGTGGCGCGCACCTACCTGGGCTCGTTCGAGGACAATGCGCGCCTGTCCGAGTGCCGCGAGCAGAGCGGACGGGAAAGCTCAAGAATCTCGTCACAGACGACCGCTTCCCGCATGTACTAAAATTTAGTACAGTCGCTCAGGCGAGATTTACGAATGGGCAGAGTTACATCTTTCAGTCTAGGCGAGCATTTCACCGACTTCGTTGAGGTGCAGGTCAAGGAAGGTCGCTACAACAATGCTAGTGATGTCATGCGTGCGGCTCTACGATTGCTCGAAGAACGGGAAGCGCGAATAAATGCGCTTCGTGCCGCCCTCGTCGAAGGCGAGAAAAGCGGTGTATCGACACCATTTGATTTCGAGGCATTCATCGCCCGCAAACGGAAGCGAAAGCCGACAGCTCGATGACGGGCCACTTCGTCCTCGCCCCACGGGCTCAAGCTGATCTTGATGACATCTGGGATTACACTGTAGATCGATGGGGACTCGACCAGGCAGAGACGTACACCCGCCAGCTTTGGAAGGACATCGCAACCGTGGCCAAGCGCCCATCGCTTGGTAGGGAATGCCTGGAAGTACGACAGGGCTATCGCAAGTATCCCTCCGGCTTGCATGTCCTGTTTTATCGGACCACTACGGACGGCATTGATATCGTTCGCATCCTGCACGAGCGCATGGACTATGAGCGTCACATTCCATGAGCCGCCTCGGCCAAGTTCAGATGTCCACGTTCTGGCTAAGTTGAAATGTCCGCCTGGGCCATTGCTCTGATCCTTTTCGCTTTCATGCTCCTCACCCGCTGACACCGCGCTATCTGACGCCCAAGCAGGCAAGCAGCTCCCGATCGCCCGGCAACTTCGACTGGTGCGCAAACCGCGACTGGCCCAACTTCCATCCGCATCGAGAAAGTCAACACGGCCGACGAGCTGATCCGCGGTCCCCGCTACTTCCCGGCGCCGTTCGCGGCCGTCTTCGGCCCAATGCCGGCGATGTCCGGGTATCCATCGGTTCGAGCAGGGTGCCGAGGCGATCCACGGCCCATTCGATGGCGAGGAGTCGATCACGCTCATGGCCGACCTGGACGCCGGCGCCACGGGAACCATGTGCAGTGCACTGTTAGCAGTACATCCAAGCCGCGTGCATCAACTCCCCCTCGACCATTCAAATGTAGCAAACTGCGCGCTTAAGGCTGCGCGCACACCAGCTTTTCGCGCTGCGCAGCCGGCCGGCGGCCGATATCGCGCGCCCGCTGGTAGAACCTCGGCAGATCGCCTCCCACCTCGGCCAGCAGCCGGGTAAAACCTGGCACGCAGCGGTTGTAGGTAGCCACCGCCGCCAGGTGCGCGTTGTTGAGCGGCTGCGCAAACCACGCCTGGTATGGCGCCTGGCCGCCCCAGCCGGCACTCAACGCCCGATAATCCCGTGCGAGCTGTTCGAAGCGCGCGGCCTTGCGCCGCCGCATCTCCGGCGCCGCCAGGCGCTGCCGATACAGTGCCGCGAAATCGGCGCGGGCGGTGCGCAGCAGCCCTATCACCTGCTCCACCCGTTCCTGCCAACGCTGCTGGTTCTGCCGATCCTGCTCGCGTCCCGCCGCGCGTAACCAGCGCGTCACGCCTTCCTGCTCCACGGTGGTGGCCAGCGCCTCGTTGAAGTCCGAATCGCCGCGCACGTAGATGAGCTGATGCGTGAGTTCATGGAAGACGATGGAGGCGAGCTGCACGTCGGACCAGCCCAGCATGCTGCTCAAGATGGGATCATCGAAATGGCCGAGCGTGGAGTAGGCCGCGACGCCTCCCAGCGTGACGTCGAACCCCTGCCGCTTCAGGCGGTCCGCAAAGCCTTGCGCACGCG
>JAFEGC010000219.1 GCA_018240265.1 Pseudomonadota bacterium
GTCGTCGAGATGGCCCAACGCCAGCTTTTCCTCGGCGGTCATGGGCTCGGGGCGCAGGCGCTGCACGACTTCGTGATCGCGCCCGTAGGCAGTGTCAGTCATGGTGAGTGCACTCCAGGATTCCAATGCCGTGCGGGTCGGTGCTCCAACGCCAGCCCGGCTCGACGAAGTAGGTGGTATTGGGCGATTCGATGATGGCCGGCCCCTCGATCTGCCGGCCCGGCCGCAGGCTCTCCCAGGCCCACACCGGCGTATCGCGATAGCCGACGCCGGGGCCGTAATACACGGGACGTGTCGCCGGCGCGCCCGCCGCGGGATCGCCCGCCGCCCCTTCCATCCGCCGCATCGACGGGGGCGCGGCCTTCACCGTCGCCGTCAGGCAGAAGCTCTCGATATTGATGCCGCCGCTGGCGAACGTGGCTTCCGGGGAATAGATCTGCGCGTAACGGCGCGTGAATTCATCGCACAACGCCTTCGGCGCCTCCGCCGACCCCAGCAGCAGATCCCGCCATTCGACGCGCGTCAGCTTGTACTGGCTGCCATAGCGCATCTCCAGCTCCAGCTGGAACTGAATCTGCTCGTCCGCATAATCTTCCAGGCGAAGATCCTGCAGCGCCCGCGCGCGCAGCTCCCGCACCACCGCGTTGAACGACTCCAGGTCCTCCAAATAGCGGTGATGTGCCCAGTCGAACAGCTGCAGCGCGCGCGACTGCTCCCAGATCTCACGAATGGGCATGGTCGATGCGCCGAAGGCCCCGAACACCGAGGCCTGTGGCGGCATGAGGATGCGGCGCGCGCCGGCATATTCCGCGAATCCACAGGCATGCGCTCCGCCCGCGCCGCCGCAGGCGAGAATGACGAACTGCCGCGGATCATGGCCCTTCAACGCCACTTCGTTGAACACCTCATGACCCATGCGCGCATTCACCAACCGGCGAATTCTCCACGCCGCTTCCATGACATCGATGCCCAGCGGATGCGCCACATGCCGCTCGATGGCGCGCCGGGCAAGCTCGACATCCAATCTCATCTGGCCGCCCAGGTAGTTGTCGGCGTTGTAGATGCCGAGCACCACGTCGGCATCGGTCACCGTGGGCTTCTCGCCACCTTGGTCATAGCAGGCAGGTCCCGGCATGGAGCCGGCCGATTGCGGCCCGATTTCCAGCGCGTTACCGAGCAGCGGATTGATCCACGCGATCGAACCGCCGCCGGCGCCGATGGACTTGACCTCGATGGCGGGAATATTGGTGCGCCAGCGGTCGACCACCGGGATGAAATCATGCGAGCGGATCACGCCCTCCTCGATCAGACCGATGTCGAAGGAGGTGCCGCCCATGTCGGTGAACACGATGTCGGCATCCCCGGTGGCGCGACCCAGCGTCGCAGCGCCGTACAGTCCCGCCACTGGTCCGGCGTTGTGGGTGAGGATAGCGCGAGTGCGCGAGGCCTTCTTGCTGCCGCCGGTGTTGTGCACCAGCGTCAACGGGCGCGCGAATCCCTGCTCGCGCAGTTCGTTGCCGAGTTTCGCGATCTCGTCGGACATCAGGCCGTGGATGTAGGCGTTCACCGTCGCCGTCATGGTGCGCGCGTATTCTCCGGACTTGGGCGAGACGTCCGAGGACAGGATGACGGCCGAAGACCCAAGGTAATCCTCCGGATACTCGCTCTCGATGATGCGCCGGATCTCGCGCTCGTGCCGTGGATTGGCGAAGGACCACAGCAGCGCCACCACGAAGCCCTGCGCGCCGCGATCCACCAGCCACTGCAGCTTGTCGCGCACGTTGTCCGGATCGAGCGGCGCGACCACCCGCCCCGCGCAATCGATGCGTTCGTTGATGCCCACCACCATGTCGCGGTTGATCAGCGGCGTGGGCTTGCGGATGCGCGCGAGATCCCGGCCCTCGCTCCAGCCCAGGCCGTCGGCCCAGCTGCGCGAACGCCCGATGAAAATCGTGTCCTCGAAGCCGGCGGTAGTGATGAGACCCAGCTTGGGGCCGCTGTGCTCGATCAGCGCGTTGGTTCCCACCGTGGTGGAATAGCGCAGCGAGCGCACACTGGAGAGGAATTTGCGCGGGTTGCCGCCCGCTTCCCGCGCCAGTTGCTTGACGCCGCGCATGAAGCCGACCGAGAGGTCGTAATGCGTGGTCGGCGTCTTGGTGACGACGCAACGTCCGTCCGCGTCGGTGGCGAACAGGTCGGTGAAGGTTCCGCCCACGTCGACGCCGACCTGCCATTCACTGTGCATGATTCACAATCTCCTGACCGCTACGAGCGGGTCCGCCGACGCCGTGTGCGCCGTGGACCCGCCCGCAGCGGCGGTGGGCGCGGGTGCGCCCGTGGCGGCCGCGCGCAACTTTGGCACTCGCGCGCGAATGCGGACAAGATCCGCAGCCTCGTTCACTTCCACATGCGCATTGATGAACCACCGGTCCTCATCCAGCGATGCGAGCGCGCCATGCCATTGCGCCGGCATATCCCCGTCCGCCTCCACGTCCAGCGCGAGGCCGACGATCTCGGCGGCCGCGAACGCCTCGATCAGTTCCTCGATGGCCGGCGGCGGCCCGGCACTCTCGCCCAGCCACAGAGCAAGCTCGGGTCTCGACTGCGCGATGAGTGCACGCGTCTGCGGGACCAGGTCCGAAACCGCGAAACCCAGCGGCACGTCGAAATGCCGCGCGATGTTGCGCAGGGTCGACAAGATCCGCAGCAACGCATCGGGCGGCGCGGATGCACTCGCCGCCACCTCCAGACTCGGCCCCTTGCGCAGCAACACCGCCGTCGGACGGGTATCGCAGACCTGCTCGAGCAACCGCGTCAGCAGCGGCTTGGCCGCCTGCAACGCCTGCTCATCCGCGCGGCCCAGCACCAGCCGGCTGAATCGCGCCGGCCCCGGCAGCAGCACGAACGTCGCCACCGCGGGCCGTTGCGCCGCCACGCGCGCCACCGCCGCAAGCAAGCTGCGCCAGCGCGCCGAGACGGCCAACTCCGCGGACCAGGCCGTGACCGGCGTGCAGCGCTGCGCCGACCAGTCCACCGCGGCGCCGGCCGCTTCCGCGGCCAGTGCATCGCAGCCGCCGAAGACCACGGCATCGCCATCCAGCAGCCGTCCCACCGCCAGCGCCTCGCTCGCCCAGCGGTTGGCATCGAGCATGAGCTGTGGCAGCGGCATGCCGGCCAGGCGCGCCGCGCAGCGCTCGGCCAGCGCCCACACCGCGGGTCGCCGGCTGTGCACGAAGGAATCGAGAGAGGCGCTCATGGCGTGGGATTCGCCCGCGCCCGCTGCTTGAGCGCATCGATGTCGATCTCGATGTCGTGCGTGATGGGATGCCCCGGCGGCAAGTACTCCGTTTCGATGATGACGCCGCAGCCGGGGCAGTAGAACTCGATCAGCCGGCAATACTCGGGATTGGGCGTGAACGTGTAGGCGCCCCCGCCGGTCATGGGCGGATGCACTTCTTGCAACGGCCGCTCATGCAGCAAGCAGCTTTCCTTGTAGTTGCCGCGTGCCGCGCCCAAGTCCGTCTCGCAGCGCTGGCACAGCCAACGTTCCGAGCCGCAGTCGATGAGCAGGGTCTCAGTGATTCGCACGCGATTCATGGATGTCTCTCCGCACCAGCAGATTGGCATGTTCGTCCCGGCGGACCTGGAAACCCTCGGCCACCAGCAGCGTGGTTTGCGCCGATTCCAGCAGCACCGGACCTTGCAGCGGCGCGCCGTTCACCGCCTGCATGTCCAGCACCGGTACCTCCACCCAGCCGCGGCTGGTGTAAACCTGCCGGCGGCCGGCGGCGCGCGGCGTAGCCAGCCGCGGCGGCTCCAGACGCCGCAGATCGATGTGCGGCGTGGCAGCGCTGACCATCAGCGCCAGCGAGGACAACTGGCGAGGCTCGGTACCGCCGGCCTCGGCCTGCGCGACCCGCAACAGCTTCGCCGGCGTCAGCGCTTCGTCACGGCTGCCCAGCGGCACCCGCACCACCCGCTCGCCGCGACCCGCATCCGCCGAAAAAAAGGCATGAACCTCGAATCGCGCCACGTCCAGCGCGAAACCCTCGCCCCGCATGTCCCGCTCGGCCTCGCGCAGCATGGACTGGAGCGCCGCCTGGATGGGCGCCGCATCGGTGCGCGCATCCAGCGACAGATCCAGGCGGCGGAAGTACACATGCCCCACGTCCATGAGCGAGGAGGAGAATGCACTGAACACCGCGGAAAAGGGAGTGACGATGGTGGTGGCGATGCCGCTGCGTTCGGCGATGGCGCAGCTATGCAGCGGACCGGCGCCGCCGTAGGCCACGATGGCAAGGTTCTCCTTGCCTGCTTCGCGCAAGGCATCGATCACGCCATCGCCCATGATTCGGTCGATCCGGTCGCGGATTCGCAGCGCCGCCTCCTCCACGCCGATGCCCAGCGGTCGCGCCACCGCGGCCTCGATGGCCTCGCGGGCGCGCGTCAGGCTCAGTTTCTGCCGGCCGCCCAGGAAGAAATCCGGGTCGATCAGGCCGAGCACCAGGTTGGCATCCGTCACCGTGGCATCCACGCCGCCGCGATCGAAACAGGCCGGCCCGGGATAAGCGCCCGCCGACCGCGGCCCCACGTTCAATTGCCCGTCCACCACCGTGGCGATGGAGCCGCCACCGGCGCCGAGCGCGCGTATGGACTGCATGGGCAGGTTGCAGGCAAACCCTTCCACGTCCGGTTCCAGGCTCCACTCGGCGCGGCCGTCCCGGATCAGGCCGATGTCGAACGAGGTGCCGCCCATGTCAGTGGAGACGACATCGCGCAAGCCATAGAGCGCCCCGACCGCGCGCGCGCCCAGCATTCCCGCCGTCGGACCGGAGTTATAGGTGTTGATCGGCCGGGTCTTGGCCACGCGCGCGGCGGCGCCGTTGTTGTGGCCGATGAACAGCACCCGCGGAAAGGATTGCGCACGCAACCCCTCCCCGGCCTTGTACAGCAGACGCGCCAGCTTGGCGTGGATATAGGCGTTGATGACCGCGGTG
>JAFEGC010000021.1 GCA_018240265.1 Pseudomonadota bacterium
TGCCATAGAAGCGGATGATGGCCTCCAGCAGCTCGGTGCTCAGCACCGGCGTGCCGAACTGTTCCTGTTCGGCAATTACCTGCAGCAGCACCGCGCGCGTGAGATCCTCCCCGGACTTGTCGTCGACGATGCGGACTTTCTCGCCGCCGACGATCATTTTGCGGATGTCCTCTAGCGTGACATGCCGGCTTCCGGTGGAGTCATACAGGCGGCGGTTGGCGTATTTCTTGATGACGCGAGTAGTCGGCATGGCAGTACACTTAAGCTCCGGCAGCCTTGATCAAACCCTGGGGCGCGGCCGGAGCATAGCTGCAATAGTATGCGACGCACAATAGGCTGGTGCCCGACGCCGGCAAGGCGAGATTGAATTTTTACTGCATCGCAAATGCGATGCGTGGAGGGGGCAGGATATGACCAATACGAGCGACCGGCCGGCATCGGAGCTGGAATCCGAACTTCACCGCCGTTACACACAGGCCTTTGAGCAGTACGCCAATCTCACTCGTGCATTCATGGATCAATGGCAGAAGGCCGGCGGCGCGGTTCCAGGCCCTGCGCCGGCTGCCCCCGATCTTGCCAAGACTTTGAGCGACTGGTTTCAGCGATCGGTGCTGGGTGCAGACCCGTCCCAGGCATGGGCTCGATTCGCCGGTTTGGCCGGCGGGAGCGTGGCGGGGGCAGGCACTGGAGCGGCCAGTAGCGGCGGGCTGGGCAGCGGAGCCACCGGCAGTGGCGCGCTGGGCGGCGGATTCCCTGGTGGATGGGGCAGCGCCGCCGCCGGCACAGCGCCCGCGAGCGGCGCCACGCCGCTGGAACAAACGCTGCAGCAACAGGAGCAAATCGGGCGCCGGTTGTTCGAACTCGCTGCGCAGTGTCAGAGACTGCAAACGCAGCTGGCATCGCACTGGGCGGCGGTGGGCCAGCGCGCGGCGCAGAACTTCCTCGGCGGTCTGCAAGGCACGGCGGGTTGGCCGGGCGCCGCCGCGGGTTCGGACCCTACGCAATGGACCCAGAAGCTGTATGGCGCGTGGATTGAAACCGCCGAGAAGGCCTACCAGGAAGCGGCGCGCGGCGCCGAGTACGTACAGTTGCTCGCCTCGCTGACCAACGCGGCCAATGCCTTCAAGGCCGAACAGAACCGCCTGGTCGAGCTGTGGGCGAAGTTCTTCGATCATCCCACGCGCAGCGAGTTGGATGCCCTGCAGCGTGAGATGCGCGAGCTGCGCGAGGAGTTGCGCGAACTGCGCCGTCCCCGTTGAGCGGCGGGCAAGGGATTCGACGCATGGCGGGAAGCAGCGAGGAACTGATGCAGCGGCTGCGAGCGGCTGCGCAGGCCCTGGGTGCAGCGCCCGAGGCGGGCGCGCCGCGGCGCGAGGTGTGGCGCGATCGGCGCTGCGCGCTGTACCGCTACACGCCGGTGCGCGCCGCGCTCCTGCGCACCCCGCTGCTGATCTGCTATGCGCTGGTGAACCGGCCGACGATGCTGGACCTGCAACCAGGGCACTCGCTGATCCGCAATCTGCTCGAGGCCGGCGTGGACGTGTACCTGCTCGACTGGGGCTACCCGCGGAGCGGCGACCGGTTCGAGCAGCTCGATGACTACGTAAACGGCTGGCTGCGGGAGTGTGTCGGCCAGGTGAGCCAAGGCGCCGGGCGCGAGGCCGCGGACCCGCGCCCGCGCGACGTGCCGGTGAATCTGCTGGGCGTGTGCCAGGGCGGTGCGCTCAGCCTGTGCTACGCCTCGCTCCACCCAGCGCAGGTGCGCAATCTCATCACCATGGTCACGCCCGTGGATTTCCAGACGCCAAACGACCTGCTGTCGCGCTGGGCGCAGGACGTGGACCTCGATCTGCTGACGAGCCTGGGCAACGTGCCGGGCACGTTGCTCAATGCCGTGTACCTGTCGCTGATGCCGTTTCGGTTGACACAACAGAAGTATCTGTCGCTGGCACGGTTGCTGGAGGATGAGCAGGCGCTGGCGCATTTCCTGCGCATGGAGCGCTGGATTCTCGACAGCCCCGACCAGGCCGCATGCGCCTTCGGCCAGTTCGTGAAGTGGTTCTATCAGGAAAATCGGCTGCAGCGCGGCACGCTATCGCTGGGCGACCGGCCCGTCGATCTGCGCGCGATCCGCTGCCCGGTGTTCAATGTGTACGGCCTGAAAGATCACCTGGTGCCGCCGGACGCGAGTCGGGCGCTGCGCGGTCTGACCACGAGCGTGGATTACCAGGAACTGGCGGTGGATGCGGGCCACATCGGTCTGTATGTCAGCCGCGCGGCACAAACCGAAGTGGCGCCGGCGATCACCCGTTGGCTCGCCGCCAGGGACGGGTGATCGCCGGCCGCTTGGCGCCGACCTCGGATGTTTCGGGTGGCGCGGCCTTTCAGGCCGCGTTGCGTGTTTGCGCCAGCTGTCGAAGCACGTACTGCAAGATGCCGCCGTGGCGGTAATACTCCAGCTCCTTCGGCGTATCGATGCGCAGCCGCACCTCGAACTCGGTGGTCTTGCCCGCATCGTCCTTCGCCACCACTCGCACCTGCTTGGCGGCGCCCCGGTCCAGGCCCGCGAGCTCGAAAGTCTCACGCCCCGTCAGCCCCAGGCTCTGCGCATTCTGGCCGCTCACGAATTGGAAGGGCAGCACACCCATACCGATCAGGTTGGAGCGATGGATACGCTCGAAGCTTTCGGCGATGACCGCCTTCACACCCAGCAGCATGGTGCCCTTGGCGGCCCAATCGCGTGAGCTGCCGGTGCCGTATTCCTTGCCGGCGAGGATGATCAGCGGCGTGCCGGCGGCACGGTATTTCACCGACGCATCGTAGATCGACATCTGTTCGCCGCTCGGGATGTGAACGGTGAGGCCACCCTCGGTGCCGGGAGCCAGCAGGTTGCGCAGGCGGATGTTGGCGAAAGTGCCGCGCATCATCACTTCATGATTGCCGCGGCGCGAGCCGTAGGAATTAAAATCCGCCGGCTGTACACCCTGTTCCATGAGATAGCGCGCGGCGGGGCTGGATTTTGAAATGTTGCCGGCCGGGGAGATGTGATCGGTGGTGACCGAGTCGCCCAGCACCGCCAGCGCGCGCGCGCCGCGGATGTCGCCCACCGCGGCCGGCGTCATGCTCATGCCGTCGAAATAGGGCGGATTCTTGACGTAGGTGGAGCGGGCATCCCAGGTGTAGATCTTGCCCGCCGGCACCTTGATGCCGCTCCAATTGGCATCGCCCGCGAACACATTGGCATAGCCCTTCTTGAACATGTCCGAGTCCACGGCCTTGCGAATGGCATCGGCCACTTCCTGCGCGTTGGGCCAGATGTCCTTGAGGTACACCGGCTGGCCATTCTTGCCGGTGCCCAGAGCTGCCGTGGTGATGTCCATGTTCAGGGTGCCGGCCAACGCATAGGCCACCACCAGCGGCGGGGAGGCGAGGAAATTCATTTTGATTTCCGGGTGCACGCGGCCCTCGAAATTGCGGTTGCCCGACAGCACCGAGCAGGCGATGAGATCGCCGGCCTTCACTGCCGCGGAAATCTCCGGCTTCAGCGGGCCGGAGTTGCCGATGCAGGTGGTGCAGCCATAGCCCACGGTGTAGAAGCCCAAGGCTTCCAGGTCCGGCATGAGGCCGGCCTTGTTGAGGTAATCCGTGACCACGCGCGAGCCCGGCGCCAGCGAGGTCTTCACCCAGGGCTTGGATGTCAGACCCAGTGCATGGGCCTTGCGCGCCAGAAGCCCCGCGGCCATGAGCACCGCCGGGTTGGAGGTGTTGGTGCAGCTGGTGATGGCGGCGATGAGCACCGCGCCGTCCTTGATCTCGACGCTCTGTCCGCCCAGCGTGGCGGAAGCCGCACCCTTGGCGCCGGGATTTTTCTGCGCGCGCTCCTCGGCCATTTTCTTGTGCGCGGCCGCGTAAATCTCTTGCGCCGAGCGCAGCGGCACGCGGTCCTGCGGGCGCTTCGGTCCCGCCAGCGAAGGCTCCACGCTGCCGAGATCCAGTTCCAGCACGTCGGTGTAGTCGGCGGCCGGCGCGCCGTCGATGCGCCACAGGCCCTGCGCCTTGGCATAGGCCTCCACCAGCGCGATCTGCGGTTCGGAGCGGCCGGTCAGGCGCAGGTAGCGGATGGTCTCCTCGTCGATGGGGAAGATGCCGCAGGTGGAACCGAACTCCGGCGCCATGTTGGCGATGGTGGCGCGATCCGCCAGCGGCAGCCCCTTGAGACCATCGCCGAAGAATTCCACGAACTTGTCCACCACGCCCTTCTTGCGCAGCATCTCGGTGACCGTGAGCACGAGATCGGTGGCGGTGGTGCCCGCCGGCAGGGCGCCGGTGAGCTTGAAGCCGATGACCTGCGGAATGAGCATGGTCACCGGCTGGCCCAGCATGGCCGCTTCGGCTTCGATGCCGCCCACGCCCCAGCCCAGCACGCCCAGGCCGTTGACCATGGTGGTGTGGGAATCGGTGCCGACCAGCGTATCGGGATAAGCGGTAACCACGCCGCCCGCTTCGTTTTCGAACACCACGCGCGCCAGGTGTTCGATGTTGACCTGGTGCACGATGCCGGTGTTTGGCGGTACCACCTTGAAGTTGCTGAACGCCGTCTGACCCCAGCGCAGGAAGCTGTAGCGCTCACCGTTGCGGGAAAATTCGATGGCGTTGTTGTCCCTGAGCGCCTCCGGCGTGCCGTATTCATCCACCTGCACCGAGTGATCGATGACCAGTTCGGCGGGGGCCAGCGGGTTGACCCGTTGCGCATCCCCGCCGAGCTTGACGATGGCCTCGCGCATCGCGGCCAGGTCCACCACGCAGGGCACGCCGGTGAAGTCCTGCATGATGACGCGCGCCGGCGTGAAGGCGATCTCATGGCTGGGCGTGGCTTTCGGGTCCCACTTGAGCAGGGCGAGGATGTCATCGCGTGTGACGTTGACGCCGTCCTCGAAGCGCAGCAGGTTTTCCAGCAGAATTTTCATCGAGAACGGCAGCCGCTCGACGTTGTGGGATTTCAGGGCAGGCAGGCTGAAATACTGAACCTTGCGTCCGCCGACCTCGAGAGTCGCCCGCGTCTTGAAGCTGTCCGTCATGAAACCTCCCGTAAAAGCCTGGGATTATAAGCCATCGGCCGACGCAGGGTTCGATCCTCGATGATGCCGCCGCCCAGGCATTCATCGCCCTGGTAGAACACCGCGAACTGTCCCGGCGTGACCGCGCGCGCCGGCCGATCCAGCGTGACGCGCACTTGTTCGCCTACCTGTCCGGTCTCCCCGATGCGCACTTGACAGGCAAGGTCCGCTTGCCGGTAGCGAGTCTTCACCGCGCAGGCAAACTGCGTCGCGCGCGGTGATGTCAGCCAATGCACGTCGGCGACCTGGATCTCGTCGGACAGGAGCAGCGGATGCTGCGGATCCTGCACCACGATGAGCGCATTGCGAGACGCGTCCTTGAGCGCCACGTACCAAGGCGCTTGCAAGGCGCCTCGCCGGCCGCCCAGATGGAGCCCTGAGCGCTGGCCCAGTGTGTAGAACGCCAGACCCTCATGCTCACCCACGATGTGGCCGTCGGGCGTTTCGATGGGACCGGGCGTGCGGTCGACATAACGTTCCAGGAATTCACGGAACGGACGCTCGCCGATGAAACAGATTCCGGTGCTGTCGGGTTTGTCGAACACCGGCAGGCCCTGTTCGTGGGCGATGCGGCGCACCTCCGATTTGTGCAGTTCGCCCAGTGGGAACAGGCTCCGGGCCAGCGCCTGCGGCGTGATGGCGTGCAGGAAATAAGACTGATCCTTGTTCGCATCGACCGCCTTGAGCAGCCGCGCGTTGCCGTCGTCGTGCAGCACGCGCGCGTAATGACCGGTGGCGATGCAATCCGCACCCAGCCGCAGCATGTGGTCCAGACAAACGCCGAACTTGATCTCGCGGTTGCACAGCACGTCCGGGTTCGGCGTACGGCCGGCACGATACTCGCGCAGAAAGTACGCGAACACGTGCTCTCGGTACTCGGCGACGAAACTGTGACGGTGCAGGGGAATGTCCAGGCACTTACAGATACGGCGCGCATCCTGGAAGTCCTCGGCGATGGTGCAGTAGCGGTCGTCCTCGTCCCAGTTGGACATGAACAGACCCTGCACCGCGTAGCCCTGCCGCTGCAGGAGCCAGGCGGCGACGGCGGAATCCACCCCGCCGGATATGCCCACGATGACGGTCTCGGCCATTGGGCGAATTATAACGGCGGGAACACCGGCGCGGCGGCGCAGCGGGGGCATGCTGAGCGCCGTGGGCGGGTTCGCGGCGCGCGGGCGAGTTGTGCGGCCGAGGGGCGCGGGCGGGGTCGAGCGCTGCGCTTTACATCTGCATCTGGCGCAGTTGCGCGTCCTGCGCGCTGGCCTGCCAGACTTCGTCGAAGAAATTCAGGTAGCGGCGCGCCACGGGCGGATCGTTCAGGTCGAAAATGCCGTCCCAGCGCGCGGCCTGTAACCGGTACACCGTCGCGCGATCGTCCGCCACCATGAAAGCGCCGGCGCTGCCTGGGTCTTGCAGTTGCGTGATGCGCATGTCGATGCAACTGGTCAGGCGCCGCGCCAGGATCAGGAAGCGGTTGGCATCGACCACCGCGCGCGCGGGGTCGGCCAGCAGCACGCGCACCTTGGCATAGGAGCGCGCCAGCACCAGGCGTTTGATGGCCTCCAGGAACGGCTCCTCACCGTAAATCAGAGGTTCCAAATCCAGGGTGTAGATGGACAACTGGCGCTGGGCAGAACGCGCCACAGCAAGACTGGCTTCACGGACCTCGGCAAGGGTGGTCAAAATCTGGGGCGCGCTGGCGGACGATTCGCTCGGCGTAACGGGAGGAAAATCCCGCGATTCAAGTTGAAAATCGGAGCTCGCCATGAGAGGGCGATCATAGTCCTCGCCCGCGGGCTTGCCGTGCCAACTACGTCACGTTTCCCCGCGCGCCAGCCGGGCCGCCAGCCCCAGATAGCGCTCGGGTGTCAGCTCCAGCAGACGCTGCCGCTCGGCCTCCGGCAATTCCAGCGTGCGGATGAAGGCGTGCAGAGCATCGCGGCTCACCGGTTGGCCGCGGCTGAAATCCTTGAGCCGGTCGTAGCCGTCGGCGATGCCCTGCGTCCGCATGACCGTCTGCACGGCCTCGGCCAGTACTTCCCAGGCGCGCTCCAGATCCGCGCGC
The DNA here is from genome assembly GCA_018240265.1 of Pseudomonadota bacterium. Taxonomy (GTDB): domain Bacteria; phylum Pseudomonadota; class Gammaproteobacteria; order Steroidobacterales; family Steroidobacteraceae; genus TMP-86. Next base: position 7,183 of record JAFEGC010000021.1, read on the forward strand.
AGCGCCTCGGGCGCAAGTTCCACCTTGCCCAGCCCCTTCAACAGCGATTTCAGCGCCAACTGGCAGTGGCCGAGCGCGACACCCAGATTGCGCAGCACCGTAGAGTCGGACAGGTCGCGCTGCCAGCGCGACACGGGCAGCTTTTGCGCCAGATGCGCGAGCAGCGCGTTGGCCAGACCAAAATTACCCTCGGCATTCTCGAAATCGATGGGATTGACCTTGTGCGGCATGGTGGAGGAACCGACCTCGCCGGCCACGGCGCGCTGCTTGAAATAGCCCAGCGAAATGTAACCCCACATGTCGCGCGCGAAATCGATCAGGATGGTGTCGATGCGCGCAAGCGCATGGCAGTATTCGGCGATCCAATCGTGCGGTTCGATTTGCGTGGTGTGCCGATTCGGCACGAGGCCCAACGAGGCGACGAAGTTATCGCTGATGTTCAGCCATGGCAGCGCGGGGAGCGCGACGAGATGCGCGTTGAAATTACCCACCGCGCCGTTCATCTTGCCAAGAATTTGCACCTGCGCGAAGCTGCGCAGCTGTCCCTGGAGACGGGTTGCAAAGTTCGCGAATTCCTTGCCGACAGTGGTGGGCGTCGCGGTCTGGCCGTGGGTGCGCGAGAGCATCGGAACCTCCGCGTCGGCGCTGGCGCGCGCTAGCAAGGCGGCGAGCAGCGCTTCGAGCGCGGGCAACAGCACCTTCGATCTTGCCTCCGACATCATCAGCGCATAGGCCAAATTGTTGATGTCCTCGGAGGTGCAGCCGAAATGCATCCACTCCAGCTGCGCGGGCGTGGCGCCGCATTCCTTCAGCTGCGCGCGCAGCCAGTATTCCACCGCCTTGACATCGTGATTGGTACGCGCCTCGATGGCCTTGATGGCCGCGACATCGGTGGCCGCCGGATCGGCGGCGAGCGCCGCTAGCCAATTGCAAGCGGCGGCGGGCAGGGTATCGAGCGCCTCGCCGGCGCGTGCCTGGATAAGGGCCAGCATCCAGGCGCATTCCACCCGCACGCGGGCGCGCATCAGTCCTGCTTCGCTGAAAATATTGCGCAGGTCGCCAAGCTGCGCGGCGTATCGTCCATCCAGCGGGGAAAGCGCGTCGATCGGGTCCAGCGGCATCGGCAGGAGTCTGCGTTGAAGTGTTAGAATTCGCATCTTACCGGACTTTGATGTGAATACTAATGGACCGCCCTGATACGCAACCCCTGCAGCACCGCATCGAGCGGGACAGCATGGGCGAAGTGGCGGTGCCGTTGCAGGCCTTGTGGGGCGCGCAGACGCAGCGCGCGCTGCAGAACTTTCCCGCCAGCGGTTTGCGCATGCCGCCGCCCATCGTGCACGCCATGGGCCTGATCAAGGCGGCTGCCGCCCTGACCAATGCCGATCTCGGCGACCTGCCCTCGGCGAGTGCCGCCGTCATCCGCATCGCGGCGTTGCAAGTGGCGCAGGGCTCCCTCGATGAGCAGTTCCCGCTGGATGTGTTTCAGACTGGCTCGGGCACTTCCACCAACATGAACGTGAACGAGGTCATTGCAACGCTCGCCAGTCGTGCCGCCGGCACGCGTATCGATCCGAACGACCATGTCAACATGAGCCAGAGCAGCAACGACGTCATGCCCACAGCCATTCACGTGGCGGCGGCGCTGGCGGTGGAGCGCGAGCTGCTGCCGGCCCTGGCGCAACTCGCTTCGGCGTTGCAGGCGCGTGCGCGTGAGTTCGCGCAGGTTGCGAAAACCGGCCGTACGCATTTGATGGATGCCATGCCGCTGACCCTGGGACAGGAAATCAGCGGCTGGCAAGCGCAGATCGAAGCCGGCGTGGCGCGCCTGCGCGACGTGCAGCCGCGCCTGCATGGCCTTGCGCAGGGTGCCACGGCAGTGGGCACCGGCATCAACGCGCGCCCGGAATTCGCCGCGCGTGTCGTACATCATTTGAGCAACCTCACTGGCCTGGCTCTCACGCCGGCACCGAATCCGTTCGCGGCGCTGGCCTGCCAAGACACCGCAGTGGAATTGTCGGGCCATCTCAAGACCCTCGCGGCGAGTCTTACCAAGATCGGCAACGATCTGCGCTGGATGAACAGCGGGCCCCTGGCGGGCCTGGGAGAAATCCAGCTGCCGGCGCTGCAGCCCGGCAGCAGCATCATGCCGGGCAAGGTCAACCCGGTGATCCCGGAGTCGGTGCTCATGATGGCCGCGCAGATCATCGGCAACGATGCCGCTATCACCCTGGGCGGACAATCGGGAAACTTCGAGCTCAACGTGATGCTGCCGCTGATCGCGCACAACCTGCTGCAAAGCCTGCATCTGGCCGCACTCGCCTGCCGGAGCCTGGCGGAGCGGGCGATCGCCGGTTTTACCATCGATCGCGAGCGCATCGCGGAGCAGCTGGCGCGCAATCCCATCCTGGTCACGGCCTTGAACCCCATCATCGGCTATCAGCGCGGCGCGGCGCTGGCCAAGCAGGCTTATCTGGAGAGCCGTGCCATTGTCGACGTGGCGGTGAACGAGGTCGAGCTGTCGCGCGAACAGCTGGGGGAGCTGCTGGATCCGTTGAAACTCACGCGTGGTGGCGTGCATAGCAAGGGCGGGCAGAATTGAGCGACGGCGACGCTCCATCACGTTACTCAGGCGGGTCGATTTGCACCGTGCTGATGCCAGAACCCTCGCCGAGGGACTTCGAACCGCTCTGGCCGGCCAAGACTCCGGAGCGTATGCCCCCCGACCTGCAATCCTGGATGCCCGCGCGCCGGCTGCCCGCCGCGGTGCTCATTCCGGTGGTCCGGCGCGAGGGTGGTCTCAATGTTCTGTTCACTCAGCGCTCGGTGAATCTTCGCAAACATGCCGGGCAGATCAGCTTTCCCGGCGGACGCATCGAGCCCTCGGATGGTAGTCCCTGGATGGCGGCGCTGCGCGAGACACAGGAGGAAATCGGTTTGGATGCCGGGCATGTCGAATTTGCCGGCTACCTGCCCGATCACCTGGTCGGCACGGGCTTTCGCATCACCCCGGCGGTGGGCTTCGTGAGCGCACCCTTGCATTTGTCGCTGGCGCGGGACGAAGTGCAGGAGGTGTTCGAGGCGCCGCTGGAGCATTTGTTCGACGTGGCAAACCACTCGTTGCGTAGCCGCAAGTTCGGCACCACCGAGGTCCACTTCCATGACATCCGCTTCCAACAGCGCAGCATCTGGGGCGCCACCGCGGGAATTCTCATGACCTGGAAACGGCTCATCGACGCCCGCGGTGCCGGCGGCTGATGGCCGCCATCGACGAACTGCTGCAGATCATGCGCACGCTGCGTGATCCGCGGCGCGGCTGCCCCTGGGATCGCGCGCAGAATTTCGCCAGCATTGCGCCGAGCACGCTGGAGGAGGCCTACGAGGTCGTCGATGCCATCGAGCGCGGCGATTGGTCACAGTTGCGCGACGAGTTGGGCGACCTGCTGTTCCAGGTAGTGTTTCACGCGCAGATGGCGGCCGAGCAGAACCGTTTCGATTTCGACTCCGTTGCGGCCGCCATCCGCGACAAGCTCGTGCGCCGCCATCCGCATGTGTTCGCCGGCGCGGCCGCAGCACCGGGTCTGGCCGAGCAATCCGAGCAATGGGAGGCCATCAAGGCGCGGGAACGTGGGGCAGCCCATGCTGCGGCAGCCGTTGCTGGGGCGGCCCATGCCGCGGCGGCCGTCGTTGCGGCAGCCAATTCCGCGGCCGCCGGTGCGGCCATGGCCGATTCCGCGGCAGCTGTTGTTCCGGCTGCCGGCGATCGGGCGACCGGCGTCGCGCCGAGTGAGCTGGACGGCGTAGCCTCCGCGCTGCCGGCGCTCACCCGCGCGGTGAAGCTGTCCAAGCGGGCCGCGCGCGTGGGCTTCGACTGGGATCACCCGGAGCAGACCGCCGCCAAGGTGGCCGAGGAGCTGCGCGAGGTATTGCAGGCAATGCAGGACCGCGACGGCGCGGCACCTTCGGCGCACGTGACAGAAGAGGTGGGCGACCTGCTGTTCGCCGCGGCCAATCTCGCCCGCAAATTGAACGTGGATGCGGAAAGCGCCCTGCGCGCCGCCAACGTCAAGTTCGAACGCCGCTTCCGTCATATCGAAGCCGCGCTGCGCGCGGCGAACGAGGACATTGCGCAAACGCCGCTGGCGCGGCTGGAAGCGCTGTGGGATGCGGCCAAGATCGCCGAGGACAAGGCCGAGCACGTTCCGTCGCCGGCGTCACCGCCCGCCTGAACCCCGGCTGAACGACGGAACATAACGGCCGCAATTCAGCTGCCATTCACGGCCCGGCAGACATACTGTGCGCGTCCGCTGCTCTGGAGAAGCTGGTAGTAGAATGCCGCCGATGCCCCTTCGCTCTGTTCATTGCCTGCTGCTCGTGCTGCTGGCTGCCGTAGTCGCGCGGCCGGCGGTGGCCGGCGTGATTTGCGCGACACAGCCGGATCCAGCGGGTGCGATGTCCCGCACCGCGTTCCGGGCGACGCCGCAAGCGGCTGCTCGCGCGGCGCAGCCCGGCGCGGCCGATCTTCCCTGGCGTCTCGCGTTCGGCGGTCTCACCCTGGACCAGGCGGTGCGCATGGCGCAGGCCCGCTACGGCGCCCGCGTGGTGCGCGCCGATACCGAGCGCAACGGCGAGCGCGTCTACTATCGGTTGCGCCTGTTATCCTCCGACGGCCGGGTATTCTCGGTGCGTGTGGACGCACAGACGGGCGAGATGCAGTAGGGATGCGGCCATGCGCGTTTTGATCGTCGAGGACGAACCGGCGCTGCGCGCTTCGCTGAGCGCCGCCTTCCAGGAACAGGGCTACACCGTCACCGCCGCGGCCGATGGCGAGGAGGGCGCATTCGCCGGCGTCGAGTACCCCGTGGACGTGGCCATCATCGATTTGGGATTGCCGAAGCTGCCGGGCCTCGCACTGGTGCGCCGGCTGCGCGCGCAGGGCAAGGACTTTCCCATCCTCATCCTCACGGCGCGCGATCGCTGGCAGGACAAGGTCGAGGGCCTGAGCGCCGGCGCCGATGATTACGTGGTCAAGCCCTTCCAGCTCGAGGAAGTCATGGCGCGTGTCGCGGCACTGCTGCGCCGCGCCGGCGGCTGGGCCCAGCCGGTACTGCGCTGCGGCGACATCGCGCTGGACACGCGCACCCAGGGCGTGACCGTGGCCGACAGGGCAGTGGAGCTCACCGGCTTCGAGTACAAGATCCTGGAGCTGCTGATGCTGCGCGCCGGCGAGGTGATCTCCAAGACCGAGTTCACCGAAAAAATCTACGAACAGGATTTCGAGCGCGACAGCAATGTCATCGAGGTGTTCGTCGGCCGGTTGCGCAAGAAGCTCGATCCGGACGGCACGCGCCAGCCCATCGAGACGCTGCGGGGACGCGGCTACCGCATTACCCTGCCGCGCCGATGAGAGGTTCGCTCTCGGGCCGCTTGCTCGGCGGTCTGCTCCTGCTGCTGCTGCTGTTCTTTAGTCTAACCGTGGCGGCGCTGGACGCGCTGTTTCACCGGCTGTCGGAGCAGGCCCTGCACGATCGTCTCGAGGGGCAACTGGTGGCCCTGATCGCGGCCTCCGACCCGGACGAGACCGGCAATGTGCACCCCACTGCGCCGCTGGCCGAGCCGCGCTTCGAGACACCGGGCTCGGGGCTGTACGGGCTCATCCAAAACGATGCGGGCGCCATCGTCTGGCGCACGCGCTCGGCGGTGGCCGCCGGCGGGGAAGCGCCGCACGCGGCCACCACCGAGCCCACCGGCGTGCGCCGCTTCGAGCACGTTGCGCTGAACGGCGCGGAATGGGAGATCGTGCACCTGACCGTGGCCTGGGAACTGGCGGCGAACTCGCACCGGCGTTTCACGTTCACCGTGGCCGAGAATCTGCAGGCCTACCGCGCGCAACTGCGCTCCTTCCGCGCCCAGCTCCTGGGCTGGTTCGGCGTGCTGACGCTCCTGCTGCTGATCGCCGTGTCGGTATTGCTGCGCCGGACGCTGCAACCCTTGCGCCGGCTGGAGGGGGAGATCGGCGCCATCGAGCGCGGCCAGCGCGCCCGGCTCAGCGCCGCTTATCCGCGCGAGCTCACCGGTGTATCGAAGAACCTCAATGCGCTGCTGGACAGCGAGCGCAACCGCGCGGAACGCTACCGCCAGACGCTTGGGAATCTTGCCCACGAGCTCAAGACGCCGCTGGCCATCCTGCGCACCCAGGCCGGCGTCGATGCCGGGCTGGTCGAACGCATGGACCAGATCGTCGCGCATCAGCTGCGCCGCGCGCGCATCTCCGCCGGGTCCACGCTCGGCCAGGCGCCGCTGGATCTGCGCGCCGCCGCGCAGGAGCTCATCGCCGCGCTCGGCAAGGTTTATGCCGAGCGGGCGCTGACCATCGAAGTGGAAGGTGCGGCCATGTTCGGCGGCGATCGCGGCGATGCGCTCGAGCTTCTGGGCAACCTGCTGGACAACGCCTGCAAGTGGGCGCGCTCGCGCGTCGTACTGCATCTTGCCACCGCGCACAACGCCGCGCTGGGAAAGCCCGAGACCTGCGTACGCATGGACGATGACGGCCCCGGCTGGGGAAGCGCGGACCCGCAAGCGCTGTTCGAGCGCGGCGCGCGCGCCGATGAATCGCGGCCCGGCCATGGCCTGGGCCTGTCCATCGTGCGCGACCTGGTCGAGGCCTACGACGGCAGCATGTCGGCCGGCCGCAACGAATGGGGCGGCGCCCGTATCGAGCTGCGGCTGCCGGCGCCGCGCGGTGCGGAAGTACCGTGATTGAGACGATCGCGCTGGCCTACGGCACCGCCGCGCTGCCCATCGCCCAGCACCGCGAGCGCATCATCGAGGCGCTGCACACTCATGCCGCCATGGTGTTGGCTGGTGAAACCGGCTCAGGCAAGAGCACGCAGCTACCGCGCTACTGCCTGGAGGCAGGACGCGGCGAGCGCGGGCGCATTGCCCACACCCAGCCGCGGCGTCTCGCGGCGCGCGCGCTGGCCGCGCGCATCGCGGCCGAACGCGGCGAGACCGTGGGCAACAGCGTCGGCTATCGCGTGCGCTTCGCGGATGAAGTGTCCGAACGCTCGCGCCTGGTGCTGATGACCGACGGGCTGCTGCTCACCGAGGTGGCGCGCGACCCCTACTTACGCGCCTACGACACGCTGATCATCGACGAGGCGCACGAACGCTCGTTGAACATCGACCTGCTGCTGGGTGTGGCCAAGCGAATCCTGGCGCGGCGGCCCGAGTTTCGCCTGATCGTCGCCTCCGCGACGCTGGACGTCGAGCGCGTGGCGCAGTTCCTGGGCAACGCGCCCATCATCGACGTGGGCGGCCGCCTGCATCCCATCGAGACCCGCTATCGGCCACCGCAGCCGGACGAGAACGGCGAAGAACCGGACCTGCCCGCGGCGGTGGCGGAGAGCTGCCGTGAGCTGCTGGCCAATCCGGGAGAAGGCGGCGAGGGGGATATCCTGGTGTTCCTGCCGGGCGAACGCGAGATCCGCGACGTGGGAGAAACCTTGGAGCGTGAGTTCGCCTCCACGCTCGACATCCTGCCGTTGTACTCACGCCTGGCCTGGGAGGAACAGCGGCGCATATTCGACCCGCGCGGGCGCCGGCGCACGATCCTCGCCACCAACGTGGCCGAGACTTCGATCACCGTGCCGCGCGTGCGCTTCGTCATCGATTCGGGGCTGGCGCGCATCAGTCGGTACAGTCCGGCGAGCCGCATGCAGCGCCTGCCCATCGAGCCGGTACCGCGCGCCGGGTGCGAGCAACGCAAGGGGCGCTGCGGGCGCATCGGCCCCGGCGTGTGCATACGCCTGTTTTCGCAGCAGGACTTCGATGCCCGGCCCGAGCATGCAGAACCCGAGGTGCTGCGCACCAACCTGTCCGCGCTGCTGCTGCGCTTGGCGGCCGACGAATTGGGCAGCGCCGAGGAATTTCCGTTTCTGGATTCGCCCGACCGCCGTTCCCTGAACGACGGCTACCGCACCTTGCTGGAGCTGGGCGCGCTGGACGAGGAACATCGCATCACCGATCGCGGGCGTGCCATGGCGCGGCTCCCGGTGGACCCGCGCCTGGCGCGCGCCATCCTGGAAAGCCGGCGCTTTCGCGCCGCCGCGGAGGTGTTGGCCATCGCGGCCGGGCTCAGCGTTCCCGATCCGCAGATTCCGTTGCCGCGCGGTGCGCCCGCGCCGCCCTCGGAGGAGGAGTTCGAGCAAGCGTCGGCGGGCGGGGATACACGCTCCGAATTCTCCGCCATGGTGCGGCGCTGGCAGGCCTACCGCGCCGCCCGCCGCCGCCCGCGCCGCGAGCTGCGCCAGTGGTGCAAGGGCAAGCGCCTGTCGCTGATGCGTCTGTCCGAATGGGAGGACGTGTACCTGCAGCTCGCCGACCGCGCGCGAGAGCTTGGCATCGTCGAACAATCGCGGCCGGCCAGCTACGCCGCCGTGCATCGATCGCTCCTGGCCGGCTTCTGCTCGCACATCGGCCTGCACGAAGAGCGCGGCCTGTACGCGGGCGTGCGGGGCACGCATTTTCGCATTTTCCCGGGCTCGGCCTTGAAGAAGCGCCAGCCTCGCTGGATCCTCGCCGCCAACATCGTGGAGACCTCACAGGTGTTCGCGCGCACCGTGGCGCAGATCGAACCGTCCTGGATCGAGCCCGCAGCCCGCCACCTGATCCGGCGTGAATACTATGCGGCGGATTGGGACGAGGCGCGCGAACAGGTCATCGCGCGGGAGCGCGTAAATCTGCTCGGCCTGACGCTGGCGGCCAGCCGCCTCGTCAACTACGGGCCAGTGGCGCCGGAAGAGGCGCGGCACATCTTCGTGCGCGAAGCCATCGTGTTCCGTCGCATGGAGCGGCGTCCGGCCTGGCTGCGGCAGAACGATGCCGCGCTGGATGCCGTACAGCAGCTCGAAGAGCGCCTGCGCACCCGCGACCTGCAGGCCGCGCCGGAAACGCTGGTACGGTTCTACGATCACATCCTGCCGCGGCAGGTCTCCAGCGCCGACGCGCTGGAGGCTTGGACACGACATTGCACACCGCGGCAGCTCGAAGCCCTGCGGCTGGACGAGGACACGCTGTACACGCGCCGTCCCGATCCGGCCTCGCTGGCGATGTTTCCGCAAAGCGTGCTGATCCGCGCACAGAGCTTCCCCGTCAGCTACCGCTTCGAGCCCGACAGCGAGGACGATGGCGCCAGCATCCTCATACCGCTGGAAGTCGTTCCCTTGCTTGATGGCGAGGAGCTCGCTCGCGCCATTCCCGGCCTGACCCAGCCGCGTATCGAAGCCTGGATGCGCAACCTGCCCAAGAGCGCGCGGCGCGAACTCATTCCCATCGCGGATGCCGCGCAGGCCTTCCTCGCGGCCGGCGCCGCACAACCGCGCCCCAACCTCCCGCGTTGGCTGAATTCGACGCGTGGCATCGAACTTGCCGACATCGAGGCGGCGCGCCACGGCCTGCCCCGGCACCTGCTGCCGCGGTTGGTGATCCTGGATGGCGATCACGTCGTGGCGCAGGGCCGCAATTGGGGCGAGCTGGCTCGCCATGTCAGCGGGCCGGCCGCGGCGGCGCTCGAACGGCATGTACGGGTTCGATATCCCGCACCCTGGCAGCGATTCGCGGATGATGGGCTCCCGCATCGCCGGGACATCGCGCTGCGCAGCGGCAACATCGAGATCCATCTCGGACTGCGCGACCTGGGCAATGCCGCGCAGGTCGCACCGTACTACACGGAAGGCGAAGCGGAGCACGCGCATCGCCATGGCATCGTGCGGCTGGCCCGGCTGGAACTGTCATCGCTGTCCAAGGAGATGGCCCGGGTGCTGTCGCGGGATACGCCGCTGCAGCTCGCCGCCAGCGCGCATGCCCGATCCGCGGAACTCGAAGATGCGCTGCTGTGCCAGGCGTTCGCGCAGTCGTTGTCGCCGCAGTCGGCGCTGCCGCGCACACGTGCAGAATTCGATGCCCTGTTGCTGAGTTGCCGGAACCACGCCTTCGAGAATTTCCAGCGTCTATGTGAGCTGTGGCGCGGCTGGTATGGCGAGGCCAACGCCCTGCGCCAGCTCATCGCCGGCTCACCCGCCCGCGAGACGCTGAAGTCCGAAGCGCAGGCGCATATGCGCGAGCTGCTGCATCCGCCGCGCTGGCAGTGGCAGGAGCCGCGACGGCTGCAACAGTTGCCGCGTCATCTCAAGGCCGCCGGTTTGCGCTGGCGCAGGCTGGCGGTGCGTCCGGCGGAAAACCCGGCCGTGCTGAACGAAATGATCCGCTGGCGCGAGCAGGCGCGCCAGATGCGCGCGGCCTTCATCCAGGTGCGCCGCTGGACGGAGGAGCTGGAACACTTCGAATGGCTGGTGGAAGAATATCGCTGCTCGCTGAGCGCGCAGGAGCTGGGAACCACCGAGCCCGTCTCCGAGCCACGCCTGCGAGCGCGCCTGGCG
>JAFEGC010000220.1 GCA_018240265.1 Pseudomonadota bacterium
TGACCGTAGCGCGCGACGGCTATGACGACGATTTTGCGCCGGGCTTCGACAACGACGGGCGAACATTTCCTGCATACCCTGAACCAGGGCCGGTTCCTCGAAGACGATGCCCATCTCGGTATTGAGCGTGGAAGATCGTGGATCGAAGTTCAGCGACCCGAGGAAGCCGGTGCCATCATCGTGAGTTCGAATAGCTGAATGCCACCTGTGAGCAGCGGTTCACGACAGGGTGCGTATCCGCCATGAACGGTCGCGAGACATCCGGTGCTGCCAGGGAGTCGCTCAGGACTCGGATGTGGATTCCGCGCCTGGAAAGTGCCACGAGCGTTGCGTCGGCAGCGGCGAGCGCAGCAATGGGTAAGGCGACACCGCGTTGGGGCGCGAAGCGAGTGCCAGAAGCATGCCGTCATTGCTCTTGACGCCGATGTCATCGAGCGGCAGGCGGACTGTCACGCCCCTTCCTGCCGCGGCAAGCGCCTCATTGAGGAGCAGGCGGTCGCTGAGGTCGGCTTTGACGTACACAGTCAGCACAAACAACGCGCTACCCGCGGCTAGTCCGAGCAGTGCGATCCACACGTAACGCCTTCGTTCCTCAGCCGTGTATCCGCGCGGTCCAGTCGGGCAAGCCACAGGGCACATGGCCGCATTGCGAACAAGACGGGTAGGATGTGCAGCGATCGTGGGTCATCGGTGAACCGCAGTCTTGGACGCTGCCATCCGGTTGCCCGCCAACTGTTGTACAGTCGCCGCCGACCCGACTTTGGCTATGCTCACGGCACGCTTTCAGTGCAAACTAGCTTCCGATGGACCATCAAATCCTTGGCGAAGCGCCGCTCGCTTCAAATCAAAAACCATTCGTGGCTGGACGGCCGATCGCTCAACCGAGACGAAGACAACCGGCAGCAGCTCCTCGTATGCTGTCGCTGTGCCTTGTTTCGCTTGCGCTGTCCGGCTGCGTCAACCTGGCTCCGTCGTCTGAGCCCATGACGCTGCCGGTTCCGGAGCGTTACGCAGAGGCTGCGGCCGAAGCCGGCCCGCCGGCCCAGCAGTCCGCCGCCGCGATCGCTTGGCGTGATTATTTCGTCGACGCGCGCCTGCGACGCCTGATCGAACAGGCCCTGAGACACAACCGCGATCTGCGCCTGGCTGTGCTGCGCGTGGATGAGGCGCGCGCGGTCTACGGCATTCAGCGCGCCGATCGTTTGCCGACGCTCGCCGCTTCGCTGGATGCCGCACGCTCGCGCGTGCCGGCCGAGTTGAGCGGGATCGGTCGCGCAGTGGTCGGCAATCAGTTCCAACTCGGGGTCGGCTTCAGCAGCTGGGAGCTCGACTTCTGGGGCCGGGTGCGCAATCTCGAATCGGCCGCGCTCGAAAGTTACCTGGCGAGCGATCAGGCGCGCCGGGCTGCGATGCTTTCGCTCATCGCGCAGACCGCGGACGCCTACCTGTCGCTGTGCGAGTTCGACGAGCGATTGCTGCTGGCGCGGCGTACCACCGAGACCCGTCTGGAGTCGCTGCGCATCTTCCGTCACCGAGTCGAACTGGGTGCCACTTCGAAGCTCGAATTGACGCAGGTCGAGGTGCTTGCGCAGCAGGCCGCGACGCTCGTCTCACAACTTGAGCAATTACGCGCTGCGCAGGCGCACGCGCTGGCGCTGCTTGTCGGCGCGGATGCCGACCTCGCGCCGAGCAGCCAGCGCCTGGACGAGATTGCGGTGTCGCCGCAGCTCTCGCCAGGGGTGCCGTCGGAGTTGCTGGCTCAGCGCCCCGACATCATTTCCGCCGAGCACGATCTGCGGGCGGCCAACGCCAACATCGGCGCGGCGCGCGCAGCGTATTTTCCCCGCATCGCGCTGACCACTACGTTCGGCACCGCCAGCGCCGAGCTTGGCAATCTGTTCCAATCCGGCAGCGGCGCGTGGACCTTCGCGCCACAAGTCGCGTTGCCGATCTTCGATGGCGGCCGGCGCCGGGCCACACTGGCGTTGGCCAAGGTGCGCCGCGAGCAGGCGGTGGAGCGCTACGAGCAGGCGATCGAGGCCGCGTTCCGCGACGTGTCCGACGCGCTGTCGGCGCAACGGTGGCTCGCCGATCAGGTGCAGACGTTGCGTGACACGCTGGTGGTGCAGACCGAGCGAGCGCGGCTGGCTAAGCTGCGCTACGACAGCGGCGCTGCACGCTACCTGGAGGTGCTCGACGCCGAGCGCGAATTGCTGTCCGCTCAGCAGCAACTGGTGCAGACGCGGCGAGCGCAGCTCGCCGCGCAAGTCGCGCTGTATGCCGCGCTGGGCGGCGGCGCGCAGCATGTTCCCGCAGATGACAAGGTACGTCGATGAATCCAGAATTGAAGCAAACCATCCGGAAGTTCGCCCCGGTCTCGATCGCCGCGGCTGCTATTGCACTTGCCTGGTTCGCCTGGACCAAGCTGCGCACCCCGGCCATCGAAGATGGCTTGGCTCGTGGCAACGGCCGCATCGAGGCGATTGAAATCGACATCGCGACCAAGCTTGCCGGCCGCGTTGAAGCGATTCTCGTCGCCGAGGGTGAATTCGTGAAGGCCGGTCAGCCGCTGGCGCGCATGGTAATGAGCAGCCTGCAGGCACAGCGAGCGGAGAGCGTTGCCCGCCAGCAGGAGGCCTTGCACAGCGTTGCCGGCGCACAGGCGCAGGTAGCGCTGCGCGGTGCCGATCAGGAGGCGGTGCAGGCACAGGTGCGACAGCGCGAGAACGAACTCGATGCCGCGCGCCGCAGGCTCGCGCGGTCCGAGTCGCTGGCCCGGGAAGGTGCCTCGTCCGGCCAGGAACTCGACGACGATCGCGCCAGTGAGCGCACCGCGGAGGCCACGCTGGCAGCCACGCGTGCACAGTTGAAGTCCGCTGCGGCCGCGGTAGTGGCCGCGCGCACCCAGGTCACGGCATCGCAATCGGAAGTGGCGGCGGCAGCGGCCGCGGTGGCGCGTGTCGACGCCGACCTGGTCGACAGTACGCTGCTTGCGCCGCGTGACGGCCGCGTGCAGTTCCTTGTGGCTCAACCCGGTGAAGTGTTGGCCGGCGGCGGCAAGGTACTGAACATGGTGGACTTGACCGACGTATCGATGAGTTTCTTCATGCCCGAGTCCGTGGCCGGACGCATCGCGCTTGGCAGCGATGTTCGCATCGTGCTTGATGCGGCGCCACAGTTCGTGATTCCCGCCAAAGTCTCGTTCGTCGCCAGTGTCGCGCAGTTCACACCGAAGACCGTGGAGACAGACAGTGAGCGGCAGAAGCTGATGTTCCGTATCAAGGCGCGGATTGACCCTGAACTGCTCAAGCAGCACCTCGAACAGGTCAAGACCGGGCTGCCTGGCATCGCCTGGGTGAAGACCGACGCCAAGGCCGCCTGGCCGGAGCGGTTGGCGGTAAAGATCACGCCATGATGGAGTTGGGGTGATGGCGCAGACCCTTGCGGTAGCGAGCCTGCATGAGGTGCGTTTGCGTTACGGTCGTACCACGGCGCTCGATGGCGTGACGCTCGACATCCCGGGCGGCAGGATGGTCGGGCTGATCGGACCCGATGGTGTCGGCAAATCGAGTCTGCTGGCGCTAGTGTCCGGTGCGCGTGTGGTGCAGGAAGGCCGCGTCGAGGCTCTGGGCGGCAACATGACTGAGCGCCGCCATCGCGACTCGGTGTGCCCGCGCATCGCCTACATGCCGCAGGGTCTTGGCAAGAACCTGTATCCGACGCTTTCGGTTGAGGAAAATCTACAGTTCTTTGCTCGCCTGTTCGGTCATGATCCGGCCGAGCGTCGCCGGCGCATCGACGAGTTGACCGACGCCACCGGTCTGCAGAGCTTCTTGGCTCGCCCTGCCGGCAAGCTTTCGGGCGGCATGAAGCAGAAGCTCGGCCTGTGCTGCGCGTTGATCCACGACCCCGATCTACTGATCCTCGACGAGCCCACCACTGGCGTCGATCCGCTGGCGCGCGCGCAGTTCTGGGAACTGATCGACACGATCCGTGCCCAGCATCTGGGCATGAGCGTGATCGTCGCCACGGCCTACATGGATGAAGCACAGCGGTTCGACTGGCTGGTGGCGATGGACCAAGGCCGCGTGCTGGCCACCGGCTCGCCTGCTGAACTGCTCCAAAGCACCGGCAGCGACGCGCTGGAGAGTGCCTTCATCGCGCTGCTGCCCGAGGAGAAGAAGCACGGCTACGCGCCGGTAGTGATTCCGCCGCTGCAGGTCGAGGAAGACGATATTGCCATCGAAGCCAGTGATTTGACGATGCGTTTCGGCGATTTCATCGCCGTCGACCGTGTGAGCTTTCGCATCAGGCGTGGCGAGATCTTTGGTTTTCTCGGCTCCAACGGCTGCGGCAAATCCACTACCATGAAAATGCTGACCGGGCTGCTGCCGGCGAGCGAAGGCAAGGCTTGGCTGTTCGGCCGCGAGGTGAATCCGCGCGACCTGGATACGCGGCGCCGCGTCGGCTACATGTCGCAGGCGTTCTCGCTGTATGGCGAACTGACCGTGCACCAGAATCTGGTGCTGCATGCGCGTCTGTTCCATGTGCCGGAAGCGAGCATTCCGGTGCGTGTTCAGGAGATGGTCGAACGCTTCGATCTGCAGCGCGCGCTCGACGCGCTTCCCGAGTCGCTGCCGCCGGGCGTGCGCCAACGCTTGTCGCTGGCGGTTGCGATGGTGCACAAACCCGAGTTGCTGATCCTCGACGAACCTACCTCGGGTGTGGATCCGGTGGCGCGCGATGCATTCTGGCGCCTGCTGGTAGAGCTTTCGCGCCACGACAAGGTGACGATCTTCATCTCCACCCATTTCATGAACGAGGCCGAGCGCTGCGACCGCATGTCGATGATGCACGCCGGCAAGGTGCTCGACAGCGACGCACCGGCCGCGCTCGTGGCCAAGCGAAAGGCGAAGAACCTGGAGCAGGCATTCGTCGGCTATCTGATCGAAGCTGGTGGCGGTACGGCATCACC
>JAFEGC010000221.1 GCA_018240265.1 Pseudomonadota bacterium
GGCGTGCTCAGCAGCGACAAGATGGCCGGCGCCTTCACCCTGCTGCGCTCCAACGACCTGCTGTGGGCGCCCGCCGTCAACAATTACCTCAAGGGCCAGCGCGCCGGCATGAACGACCTGATGGCCTGGAACGCGGATGGCACCCGCATGCCCTGGCGCATGCACTCGGACTACCTGCGCTTCCTGTATCTGCAGAACGATCTGGCGCGCGGCGAATTCCAGGTGGGTGGCGTGCGCATCGACTTGTCGCAGATCCAGGCGCCGATGTTCGTGGTAGGCACGGAGACCGATCACGTGGCGCCGTGGCGTTCGGTGTACAAGGTGCGCGCGCTGACGCGCTCCCCGGACTACACCTTCCTGCTGACCAGCGGCGGCCACAACGCCGGCATCGTCAGCGGCCCGGCGCATCCGAAGCGGCGCTTTCGCGAATTGACCCTGCATGATGCCCAGCAGCAGCCCGGTCCGGACGATTGGCTTGCGCGCGCCAACGCGCACACGGGCTCGTGGTGGCCCTGGTGGCAGCAGTGGTTGGCCGCCCATTCCTCGCGTCACGACGCGGCCCTGCCCAGCATGGGCAATGCGCCGGCCGGCTATGGCATTGTGGGCGACGCGCCGGGAGAATACGTTCTACAGCGCTGAATCAAACGAACCGGGGGGTTTCATGCAAGCACGAAGGAAAATCGCATACGTCACCGGCGGAATGGGTGGCATCGGCACGGCCATCAGCAGGCGGTTGTGCCGCGAGGGACACACGGTGGTCGCGGGCTGCGGACCCGGCTCCCAGCGGCGCGAAAAATGGCTCGCCGACATGCGCGCCGCCGGCTTCGACGTGCATGCCTCGGAGGGCAACGTGGGGGATTGGAATTCCACCGCGGAGGCCTTTGCCAAGGTTCGCAAGGAAGTGGGCGAGATCGACATTCTGGTCAACAACGCCGGAATCACGCGCGACGCCACTTTCCGCAAGATGAGCAAGGAAAACTGGGAAGCGGTCATCAACACCAATCTGAACTCGCTGTTCAACGTGACCAAGCAGGTCATCGACGGCATGCTGGATCGGCGCTGGGGGCGCATCATCAACATCTCCTCCGTGAACGGCCAGAAAGGCCAGTACGGCCAGACCAACTACTCCACCGCCAAGGCCGGCATCCACGGCTTCTCCATGGCGTTGGCGCAGGAGGTGGCTTCGCGTGGCGTGACGGTGAACACCGTCTCGCCAGGCTACATCGGCACCGACATGGTGCGGGCAGTGAAGCCGGAAATCCTGGAGCAGATCATCTCCACGATCCCCGTGCGGCGCCTGGGCGAACCCGATGAAATCGCGGCCATCGTCGCCTGGCTGGCTTCGGACGAATCGGCCTTCGCTACCGGCGCGGATTTTTCGCTGAACGGCGGTCTGCACATGGGTTGAGGCAGGATGGCCTCGAAGCTTACGGGCGTTGCCACCGGTGTGGCCATTTTCGATCTGGACGGCACGCTGACCTTTCGCGATACCTTCGCGGGCTTCATTGGCGGATTCCTGCGCCGCCACCCTGCCCGCCTATGGAACCTCTGGCCGCTGCCGGGTGCGCTGGCTGCTTATGGTTTTGGCGGGCGTGATCGCGGCCTGCTCAAGTCGCGCATCATTCGCGCGGTTCTGCGCGGTGAGCGACGCCAGGAGATCGAGGGCTGGGCGGCGCAATTCGCGGCCCAGGTGCTCGCCTACGGCATGCGCCGCGAGGCGCTGGCGGTGTTGAGGCGGCATCGGCAGCAGGGAGATCTTCTGGTTCTGCTGTCCGCCAGCCCCGACCTGTACGTGCCTGAGATCGGGCGCCGGCTCGGCACGGATCGGGTGATTTGTACCCAAATCCGTTACGAGGGCGACCGGCTCGAGGGCGGGCTGGTCACGCCCAATCGGCGCGGCGTGGAGAAATTGCGCTGCCTGGAAGCGCTGCGCGGCGAATTCCCGGCCGCGCGTTTCAGCGCCTACGGCAACGCCACCTCGGACCTGGCTCACCTGGCCGCGGCCGACTCGCCGCTCCTGGTCAACGCCAACAGCCGCGCGCGCCGGCAGGCCGCGAAGCTCGGCGTAGCAGTGGGCGACTGGCGCTGAACGACGGACCTTTACGTGCCGACGGCCCGCGCCGCGGGTTTGCGCAGCCGGTCGCAGCCGCGCAGCAGCTCGTGCATTTTCAGCAGCAGCTGCTCGGTGGTCTCCCAGTCGATGCAGGGATCGGTGACCGAGACGCCGTAGTCCAGCTGCGACAAGTCCTTGGGGATGGACTGGTTGCCGGCCTTCAAGTGGCTCTCGAGCATCAGGCCGACGATGGACTGGTTGCCCTCCAGGATCTGGTGCACGCAGTTCTCGGCCACCAGTGGCTGCAAGTTCGGGTCCTTGTTCGAGTTGCCGTGGCTGCAATCCACCACGATGTTGGCTGGAAGGTTCGCGGTGCGCAGCTCGCGCTCCGCCACCGCAATGCTCACGGCGTCGAAGTTGGAGCGTCCGCCGCCGCCGCGCAGCACCAGGTGCGCGTACGGGTTGCCGCGGGTGCGGAATACCGCCGATTGGCCTTGCTGGGTGATGCCCAGGAAATGATGCGGCCGGCGCACCGACTGCAACGCGTTGATGGAGGCCGCCAGCGATCCGTCGGTGCCGTTCTTGAATCCCACCGGCGTGGACAGGCCGCTGGCCATTTCACGGTGGGTTTGCGACTCGGTGGTGCGCGCGCCGATGGCGGTCCAGGTGATCAGCTCCGAGATGTACTGCGGCATGATCGGGTCCAGCGCCTCGGTGCCGGCGGGTAGGCCCATTCCGCCCACGTATAGCAGCAGTTCCCGGGCCAGCATGATGCCCTTCTCGATCTGGAAGGAATCGTCCATGTCCGGATCGTTGATCAGACCCTTCCAGCCGATGGTGGTGCGCGGCTTCTCGAAGTACACGCGCATGATCAAGAACAGCGTGCCGGACACACGCCGCGCCAGCTCCCGCAGGCGTCGCGCGTATTCGCGCGCAGCTTTGGGGTCGTGGATGGAACAGGGCCCCACGACCACGAACAGGCGCGGATCGCGCCGGTCGAGGATGCCCCGCACCACCTCGCGCGACTCGAACACGGTCTGCGCGATCTGATCGGTCTGCGGCAGGCGTCGCTTGACCTCCTCGGGGGTGGCCAGCAGATCGCTGGCGATGACATTGACGTTGTAAAGGTCTTGGCTGCTCACGGTTGTCTACATGGAAGTCCGGACGGCCCACAGTTCGGGGAAGAAGCGCAAATCCAGCGCCTTCTTCAAATAGGATACACCGCCCGTGCCGCCGGTTCCGGGCTTGTAGCCGATGATGCGCTCGACGGTCTTCACGTGACTGAAGCGCCAGAGCTGGAACTTGTAATCCAGGTCGATCAGCCGTTCCGCCAGCTCGTACAAGTCCCATTCCTTGTCGGCGTTGTGGTAGATGCCGAGCCAGGCCGCGGTCACCGCCTTGCTCGCCTGGTAGGGCTGGGAAAAATCGCGGTCGATGATGGGCGCGGGGATGTCGATGCCGCGGCGGCTCAGCAGGCGCAGCGTCTCATCGTACAGACTGGGGGAATTGAGCATGCGCTCGAGCTGTGCGTAGATGGCAGGCTCTGTGCGGAACACCTCGATCATGCGCGCGTTCTTGTTGCCGATCAGAAATTCCAGCATGCGGTACTGGTAGGACTGGAATCCCGAGGCCGTGCCCAGCGAATTGCGGAAGGCCGAATAATCCGACGGCGTGATGGTGGCCAGTACTTCCCAGCTATGCAGCAGCTGCTGCTGGATCAGCGACACCCGGGTGAGCATCTTGAACGAGGGGTCGAGGTCGTCGCGCCGCACGCATTCCAGCACGCCGGTAAGTTCGTGCAGGCAGAGCTTCATCCACAGCTCCGATGCCTGGTGAATGGTGATGAACAGCATCTCATCGTGGTGATGGGACAGCGGATGCTGAGCACAGAGGAGTTTGTCCAGGTGCAGGTACTGGCCATAGCTTAGCGAGTGGCTCAGATCCCAATGGACGGCTTCATCGGTGAGGTCCACGGCCGGTTTGCCGGCCGTGGGGTTGGCATCGGTGCTCATCCCTTGAACACCCAGTCCGGAACGCTGCGCCAACCGGCAGTGAGCTGCCGGTCCAGTTGCCGGTAGCCCGGCTCGTACTGCTCCACCGTGCGCCAGAAGGCGCTGGAGTGGTTCAAATGCGTGAGGTGCGACAGCTCGTGCACCATCAGGTATCGCACCACCTGCGGCGGCATGAACAGCAGCGAACAATTGAGACTGATGCGGCCGCGACAGGAACAGCTTCCCCAGCGCGTGCGCTGGCGGCGCACGCCGACACCGGTCACGGTCAACCGATGCTCGCGCGCGAGATCCCACAACTGCGGAACCAGGCGCCGCCGCGCCGCCTGCATCAGCCATTTGCGCAGCAGCCCCAGCGCCCCGCCTACATCGCGCGATTCGAGGCGAATCTCCTGGGTATCATGCGACAACGCGCGGCGCGCTCCCTCCCGCCAGTGGACCATGAATGTCTCGCCAGTGGCGGCGAACTCGATGCGCGGCGGAACACCGGCGATGGGCGCGGCACGTACGCCGAGTTCGGCGATCTTGCGATCGATCCAGCGGGTGTTGCGATGGACGAAGGCGTGCACGGTGCCGGCCGGCACGCCACGCGGCACCACCACCTCCACCCGGCCGCCGATGTGAACGCGCACGGTGAGGCGCCGCGCACGCGCGCTGACGCGCACCGCGAAAGGCTGCATCGCATCGCGCGCATCGAACAGGGACAGTTGCTGGGTGTTGAGCATGTCGAGGGCGAATGATAGCAATTTTCGCGCCCGTGCCGATCCGGCCTCGGTACGACTCAGGGCCGCAGCAGGGCGAATTCTCGCTGTGCCGCCCTGTAATCCGGCGCGGCGATCAGCGATTTTTCGATCCAGTTACGCGCCCCGAGCGCATCGCCGCGCACGCGCAGCG
>JAFEGC010000222.1 GCA_018240265.1 Pseudomonadota bacterium
CGCGGAACAGCACGCGCACCGGCGTGCCATCCAGGTCGAAAGCCTTGCGATAGACGTTTACCAGGTAACGCCGGTAAGCATCGGGAACGTGTTCGGTCTGATTGCCGTGAACGATGATCACCGGCGGATTGCGTCCGCCCTGGTGCGCATAGCGCAGCTTGATGCGCCGGCCGCTGACCAGCGGTGGCTGGTGGGTTTCGATGGCCGCTTCCAGCACCCGAGTCAGCTCCGGCGTGGGCATCTCGCGCATGGCGGCGGCGTACACCCGGTCGACCGAACCCAGCAGGTCCCCCACGCCCGTACCATGTCGCGCCGAGATGAAATGCAGCGGCGCGAACTCCGCGAAAGCAATGCGCTCGCGGATCTGCGCGCGGATGGCATCGCGCTGCTCCATGGGAATGTTGTCCCACTTGTTCACCGCCAGCACCAGCGCCCGCCCTTCCTCGATGACCGTGCCCAGCAGGCTGGCATCCTGCTCGCCCACGTTCTCGTGCGCGTCCATCACCGCCACCACCACGTGCGCGGTTTCGATGGCCTGCAGGGTCTTGATGACGCTGAACTTCTCCACCGCATCCTCGACGCGTGCGCGGCGCCGCACGCCGGCGGTGTCGATCAGCGTGTAACGCTGGCCGTGGCGTTCGAACGGCACCATCACGGCATCGCGCGTGGTGCCGGGCTGATCGAAAGCGACCAGCCGATCCTCGCCCAGCAGGCGATTGATGAGCGTGCTCTTGCCCACGTTGGGACGGCCGATCACCGCCACCTTGATGCCAGTGACTTCCGGACCATCGCACGGATCGGGCGCGAGCCCCGCCAGCGCCCGCTCCAGCAGATCCACCACACCCTGGTCATGCGCCGCGGCGATGGCCAGCGGTTCACCCAGGCCGAGCGCATGGAAATCCGCCACCGCCATGTCCGCATCAAATCCTTCGGTCTTGTTCACCGCCAGCAGCACCGGTTTGCCGCTCTTGTGCATCAGCCGGGCGACGAACTGATCCTGCGAAGTGACGCCGGCGCGGCCGTCGACCACCACGACGACGCGATCGGCCTCGGCGATGGCGCGCGTGGTTTGCTCGATCATCAGCGACTCGATGCCCGCGGCGGCCTCCACCAGTCCACCGGTATCCACCACGATGCAGGGAACTTCGGTGCGGCGCGCGTAGCCGTACTGGCGGTCGCGGGTCAGGCCGGGCAGATCGGCCACCAGCGCATCGCGCGTGCCGGTGAGCGCGTTGAACAGCGTGGATTTGCCCACATTGGGCCGTCCCACCAAGGCAACCACCGGCAGCATGGGTCGTTCGCTCGGGCGCCGGCGCCCGCGCTTAAGTTCTGGCCTTGGGACCGGCGTGAAAGGCCGCCAGGTGCCCGCCGTCGGTCAGCACCACCACGGTATTGTCGCTGGCGACGGGCGGATTGGTGACCCGATCCTTGGCGATGCGCTCGCGCGCCAGCAGCTCGCCACTCCCGCGGTCCAGCCAATGCAGGTAACCCTGGAAATCGGCCACCGCCACCGCGGTGTCGGTGACAGCCGGCATGGACAGGCCGCGCCGCTTGAGCTTCTCGTTGCGCCACACCTCCGAACCATCGCGGCCGTGCAGGGCCACCACCGCGCCTTCGGCCGTGCTCACGTACAGCGTGTCATCGCGCACCGCCAGGCCTCGGTAGCTCGACATGTCATGCGCCCACCAGATCTGGCCGGAATCCAGCGCCAACATGGCGACGCGCCCCTGGAACGCCACGGCATAGACATTTTCGCCCGACACCTGCACGGTGGAATCCACATCCACCAGCCGTTCCAGCTCGGTCTTGCCATGGGGCGAGGCCAGCGCGGTATCCCAGAGGGTATCGCCGTTATTCAGGCTCACGGCCATGACCTTGCCGTTGTCGAAACCGCTGATGGCCATGTCGCGCGCGATGACCGGCGTGGCCGTGCCGCGCAGCGACAGGCGCGGCACCTGCTGCTCCACCGACCACAGTTCCTTGCCGCTGACGGCGTCGAAGCCGTGGAGCTTGCCGTCCACCGAACGGATCACCATGACTCTTTCCGACAGGGCCGCGGCAGACAGCAACTCACCATTGACGTGCGCGCGCCAGCGCTCCTGGCCGGTAGCCTCGTCCAGCGCCACGATCTGGCCCTTGCTCGCGCCCAGGATCACCAGACCGAAGCCTGCTGCCGGTCCGCCCGACAGCGGCAGCTTCAAATCCTTGCGCCAGCGGCGCTGGCCGCTTTTCAAAGCCACGGCGATGACCTCGCCCTTGTGCGAGGCGGCGAACACGGTATCGCCATCCAGCGCCGGCCCGAGCCCCAAGCGCAAGCGCATCTGCTTCTTGCCGCCGCCCACGCCCTCGCTCCAGATCTTGGAGACCTGGAGCTTGGCCGGATATTTGGTCAGCTCCGCCGGCGGCTCCACGTCCTTGTCCTTGCTGCATGCGGCGAGCAGCAGCGCAGCGCCGAGCAAAGGCGCGACGATGCGCTTCAAGGGTTCACCTTGGCCACGGCCGGAGCGGCCGGCGCGACGCCCAAGTCAGTGAGTTTCAGTTCCAGCAGGCCGCGCTCCACGCCGCGCGCGTCCGCCACCGCCAGGGCCTGCTGGTATTCCTTGATCGCGCCGGGCGTGTCGTTCTTGGCCAGGCGCGCATCGCCGCGCACCTCGTGCATGCGCGCGGCGAAGGCGCCACCGGGCTGCGTGGCCAGCACGTTCAGCGCCTCGTCCGGCTTTTTCTGGTCGATGAGCACGCGCGCCAGACGGAGCCGTGCGACGCTGCGCAGGTCCTCATCGCGCGAGTCGTTCATGACGCGGGTCAGCGGGTCCACCGCATTGGCGAGTTCGCCCGAATCCACCGCCAGCCGGGCCAGCATCAGGTCGGCCTGGTCGGCGTAGGGGGTATCCGAGTAGTCCTTGCGGATCTGCGCAGCCAGCGTCTTCACCTTGCCGCGGTCGGCCTTGTCCATGGCGGCGTTCATTTGCGAGAAGTCCTCGGCCGCCTTCAGTGCCACGGTGTTGCGGTGATCGTTGTACCAGCGCCAGCCGAACAGGATGGCCGCCCCCAGCAGCAGGCCGCCCGCCAACCAGGGGCCGTTCTCGGCGAACCACGCCTTGACGTTTTCCAGTTGTTCATCATCGGTAAGCATCTGATCGGACATGACTACTCCGTTGTTCGCAGGCTAGAGACCCAGCAACTGCGCCATTCGTTCACTCAATTTTTCCAGCGCGCACTCCTCCTGCGCCGCCTCGCGGCGCAGAGGCTTGATCGCAGCCACGCCGCGCGCCACCTCGTCCTCTCCCAGCACCAGCGCGAAATCGGCGCCGCTCTTGTCGGCGCGCTTGAACTGGGTCTTGAAGTTGCCGCCGCCCAGGTTGGTCTGGATGGACAGGCCGCGTACCTCGTCGCGCAGGCGCTCGGCCAGCGCCAGGCCGGCGTGTTCGGCAGCGGCGCCAACCAGCACCAGGTACACCTGAGCATGCTGGCGAGGAGCCGCGATGCCGAGCTTCTCGAGCATCAGGATCACCCGCTCCTGGCCCATGGCCCAGCCGATGCCGGGCGTGGGCGCGCCACCGAGCTGCGCCACCAGCCCATCGTAGCGTCCGCCCCCGCACACCGTGCTCTGCGCGCCGAGCAGGTCGGTGACCCACTCGAACACCGTATGGGTGTAATAGTCCAGGCCGCGCACCAGCAGCGGGTTGATCTCGTAATCGAGACCGGCGGCGTTCAGATGTTCACACAATCCGTCGAAATGTGCCCGCGATTCCGCGTCCAGCGAATCCAGTACCCTTGGTGAGCCCGCGATCAGTTCCTGCATGTCCGGATTCTTGCTGTCGAGGATGCGCAGTGGATTTGCTTCCAGACGCCGCCGGCTGTCCTCGTCCAGGCGGGACTCGTGGCTGCGGAAATAGGTCACCAGCTGCTCGCGATGGCGCGCGCGCGAGGCCGGCGTGCCCAGCGAATTGAGTGTAAGCTTCAGCCGCGACAGGCCCAGCAGCCTGAAAATGCGCGCGGACAGCAGGATCACCTCGGCATCGACATCGGGGCCGGCGAAGCCGAAGGACTCGACGTCGACCTGGTGAAACTGACGGAAACGCCCCGCTTGCGGCCGCTCGCGCCGGAACATCGGGCCCATGCACCATACGCGCAGGCGTCCCTCACGCAACAGGCCGTTGGAAATGACCGAGCGCACCACGCCGGCGGTGGCTTCGGGACGCAGGGTGATGTGATCCTCGCCACGGTCGAGGAAGCTGAACATCTCCTTCTCGACAATGTCGGTGAAGTCGCCGATGGAGCGCTTGAACAGCTGCGTCTGCTCGATGATGGGCACGCGCAGCTCTTCGTAGCCGTAGGCGAGCATGATCTCGCGCACCGCGCGTTCCAGCAGCTGCCAGCCCGGGACTTGCGCGGGAAGCACATCGTGCACGCCGCGCAGGGGTTCAATGTGTTTGCTCATGCGCGCCGGCCCGTCATGTGCGCGGCACCCGGCGCAGCACGCCGTCCGCGCCCGCCTCGAAGCGTGCCACGTCGCCGTGGACGAACTGTGGGCCGATGACCACGGCGTGCCGGTTGAGCTCGAGCTGCACGCCGCTCACCGCGCCCAGGTACACCTGAAGCGGCGCGGCTCCCGAGATCACCTTGACGCTGTTGGCCGCGCCCTTGCCGCGAAACACCATCGCCCCGGAGGCATCCCGCACCTCCACCCAGGACGCCGAGGTGAAGCTCAGGCTCAGCCGCAAGCGGCCGGCGGTATTGGTCGAGGAAGCCGCGGCTGCGCGGCTGGAGGAGACAGGCATAACTGATGTCACGGCGCCGGCAGTGGATGCCGCAGGTACGGCTCCACCCGCAACGGACCCGGAGGTCATACCCGCAGGCTGATCCGCCTCGAATGCCACCGGCGCGGCCGGCTGCTCCAGCGAGGCCGGCAGCGCC
>JAFEGC010000223.1 GCA_018240265.1 Pseudomonadota bacterium
CGCGTTGCGCGCTCCGTGCGATCCTGCACCAGCCGCTCCGGCGGACAGGGCAGGCGCCGCAACACGGGCACGCCGCTGGCGCCCAAGCTGATCGTGGAGCGTTGGCTGGAGCACGAGAGCCTTCCGACCCGCGAGCTCGGCACGGATCGTCCAGGCCGCTGTGCGTCTCCGGTCGGCGCTGGCCGGAGCGCCATGGAAAACACCGATTGGCATCAGCTCGAGGAGTGGCGTTTTGCGTACACCATTGCCGCGGCCCTCGAGCGCGCGGCGCGCGAGCAGCCGAAGCTGCGCATCGTCATCGTGGCGCCACCCAAGGCTCTCGGCGATTTGCGTGCCGACTTGCATGCCTCGCTCAAGGCATGCATCGAGGGGGAGATCGTCCGGGATCTGACCGGCCATTCGGTGAAGCGGATCGAGCGCGAACACACGCCGCGCTGACACCCGCTTGGCTGCGTCAACAGCCGAGCAGCACCGCCATCAAAGCGGTCGGTAGCGCCCAACCCCCGTCGTGTTGCCGCAGACCAGAGCGCGTGGCGACGATGCCGTGGGAATACGGTGAGCCTGCGATGGTTTGAAATGCCCTGCCCCACCCCCGATCCACGAACTTCGATTCGAAACACACGCCCTTGAAAGCCGCGGCGACGAAGTCGATTTCGGCGCGAGTCGAGCTGCGGTAATACAATAACTGGTCATGTCGCAGCGCTGCAGTGGGGCTCTGTGCTTCGAGGGCGCGCAACAGGGCCAGTGCGATCTGCTGCTCGCTGAGCGCGGTGGGATCGGACGTTTTGCCGGCGCCGCGCGCGGTGGCCAAAGTAGCAAGCAAGGGATCGGTGAAATACCATTTGGCCTGAGCGCGTGGCTTTGGCGCGAGCCCCTGCTCACGGTGCACGGGGAAAACCAGAAAGCTACGCCGCAAATCTTCGAGGCGTGCAGCGGCGGTGTTGGGTACCACATTCGCATCGGTGGCCACCGATGTCATGGACAGCGTGGAGGACAAGGACCGGCTTACGGCTCTCAATATCGCCACCGTTTGTTCCGGCGTGAAATTGACGCGCGCGAGTGCATCTCCGTGAACGATCTGAAACAGGGTCTCGATGAAACTGGCATCGACCGAGCCCTGACTCAAATGTGCTGCGACGGCTTGAGGATATCCGCCGATGCCCAGGTATCGATCCCAAGCCGCGATGAAACCCGGTATCCAGGGTCTGTAGAAATCGACGAGATCGACGAGTTTATTGGTGCGCAGCTGATCAGGTCGCAGCGTATCTGCCTTGGGTAGATCACAACCCAACGCGCGGGCGACAGCGGTGAATGGCATCTGGAACAGCAGCCGATCCACATGCAGAGCATTTCCGCGGCGACCGGCCAGCGCTTTCGTTGCCTCTTCGATCTGCGTTGCCGATGAGCCGGAGAGGATCACCGTATCCTCGGCGAACTGTAGGTTCGAGTCGCGCATACGCTTGATGACATCGGGCCAGGATCCCTGAACCGCCGTGATCTCATCGAGGAACCAGAAGCACTCACCGGGTTTTCCGCGGAGCGTGCCGGCGATGTGGGTGATCAGCGCCTCGAGATCGCCTGACGATCGGCCCTCGACAGAGAGGTGAACAATGGATCGAGGGACGACTCCCCGTTCGATCAGTCCGTCGATAGTCCGTTTGATCTCGGTGGATTTGCCGACTCGTCGCGGTCCGCGCAGCAGGTACAATCCGCCACGCTCAAGATCCTTTAGCGCTTCGGGCCGGTAAGTAAATGGGGCCTTGGCGACGCGCAGTAGCTGAACATCCCGTTCGCGCCAATCAGGGCTGCGCCACCAAGGATTGGCTTCAGTGAGGAGGCGATCTGCGTCCGCAGCGTCCATGGGAGCGGAGATTCAGGATCTTAGGGGTTAAATATACATTTAACGCATCATTTTGCAAAGAAAGTATACTTAATTTGCAATTCAATGCATTCAGAGCGTCTCATCTCCCAACGCCTGGTGCAGCGCCACCTGCGCATTCAAACGATCGAGCCGGTTCTCGATCAGGCTGTTCTCGGCGCTGCGCCTGCGCTCCTGCGCGTCCAGCCAGCTGCGCAGCGGGATGGCGCCGGCGCGGTACTGCCGCTCGTACAACTGTTCGGCGTCGCGCGCCGCGGCGTAGGTGCGTTCCAGCGCCTTGCCTCGTTGCGCGAGCTGCACGCGCGCCGACAGGGCGTTGGCGGTGTCGCGCAGCGCATCGTAGAAGCTCTGCGTGAACTCGCGCACCGCGATTTCGTAGTCGGCGCGGGCGATGCCGCTGCTCAGGCGCACCCGGTCCACGTTCAGGAAGGGGAGCGAGAGCAGCGCGCCGAGACTGGCGCTCGGGTTGCTGACGAAATTCGCAAGCGCGGTGCTGGCGGTGCCCACCGAGCCGGTGAGCGTCAGCGCCGGGTAGAAACTGGCGCGCATGGCATCCGCCGTGGCCAGGGATTTGCGTAGGCGCAGCTCGGCCGCGGCCAGGTCGGGGCGGCGCGCCAGGATCGAGGAGGGCAGTCCTGCATCGACCTCGGGCAGCGTATCGCGCGGCAGTTCGGTGCGTTCCGGACCGCGATATGCCTGCTGCTCCAACAGCGCCGCCAGCGCGTTGCGCGCTTCGACGCGGCCCTGCACGAGCTGCGCCTGCGAAGCTTCCTGCGCGGCTACGTTCTGTTCGGCATCGCGCAATCCCAGGCGCGATACTGCGCCGGCGCGATACTGTAGCTGCACCAGTTCCAGCGCCTGGCGCGCATAGGCCAGGCTCTGCTCGCCGATGGCGATGCGTTCATTGGCATAGGCCAACTGCCACCAGCCGTTGACGGTGGTGCCGATGAGCGCGAGGCGAGTCGCCGCCAAGTCGCGTTCGGTGGCGGCCGCCTCCCAATGCGCGGCATTGCGCACGGCGCTCAGCCGGCCGAACAGATCGAGCTCCCAGGAGGCACCGAGCGCAGCGCCGCTGCTGTCGGCCCAGTCGGCACGGTGGTCCAGTGGCCGGGAGGCACTGCTCGACAAGCTTCCGGTAAAGGTCGGAAACAATTGGCTGGTGGCCAGCCGCGCCGACATGCGTGCCTGCCGCAGCCGGATGCCGGCGGCGGCGAGATCGGCATTGACAGTGAGGACCTGCTGCACCAGCGCCGACAGATCGGCGTCGTGGAACTCTCGCACCCAGCGCGTCGGGTGGTCGTTGCTCGGCGCGAGCGTCGTGGTCTGTATGGCGACCGGTGAAGCGGCGGCGTCCTGAGCAGGCGCCTGATCCCAAGTGTTCTCGGTCGGCAGCTTCGGCCTTTCGTAAGTGCTGTGCGTGAACGGCAGACAGCCCGCTACCATGAGCGAACCCAGCGCGGCAGCGATCAGCGGTTTGAATGTTGCCCCTCGCATCGCTTCAATCCCTCGACAGCGCATCCACCGGATCGAGCGCGGCGGCGCTGCGCGCCGGCAGGAAGCCGAAGGCCACGCCGATCAGCGTGGAGCAGACGAAGGCGGCGATGATGGAGGTGGTGGAATACACCATCTGGAAATTGGCGCCGCTCAAGGAGAACAGGATGCCGATGAACAGCGCCAGCAGTACGCCGATCAGTCCGCCCAGCAGGCACACCAGCACCGCTTCGATCAGGAATTGCTGCAGGATGTCCGATTGCCGCGCGCCCACCGCCATGCGCACGCCGATCTCGCTGGTGCGCTCGGTGACCGACACCAGCATGATGTTCATGACACCGATACCGCCGACGATGAGCGAAATGACCGCGATGGCCGCCACCAGCAGCGTCATGGTCTGGGTGGCGCTGGTGATGGTCTGGCGGATGTCGTCGGTGTTGTTGATGAAAAAGTCGGTGGTGCCGTGCCGGAGCTTCAGTAGGCGCGTGACCGCGCTCTGCGCCGCGGACACCGAAGCCTCGTCGCTCACCCGCACGGTGATGCCTCTCAAGTAGGACTGGCCCAGCAGGCGGGTCATGACAGTGGTGTAGGGCGCGTAGACGTTCAGGCTGTCGCTGCTGCCGAAGCCGGACTGCTTCTTCTTCAGCACGCCGATCACGCGCACCGGCACGTTGCCCAGCACGACGATCTGGCCGACCGGGTTTTCATGCTGCGTGAACAGGGTCTTGCTGCTGTTCTCGTCGATCACCACGTCCTGCGAAAGCTGGGTCACGCTGTCGGCGCCGAAAAAGCGTCCCTGGGCGATTTCCAGTCCTTTCACGCGGAAGTAGCCTTCGCCCACGCCGCTGACCTGGGCGGTGGCTG
The DNA here is from genome assembly GCA_018240265.1 of Pseudomonadota bacterium. GTDB lineage: Bacteria > Pseudomonadota > Gammaproteobacteria > Steroidobacterales > Steroidobacteraceae > TMP-86. Next base: position 4,235 of record JAFEGC010000223.1, read on the forward strand.
CGACATTGCGGTAGCGCGCCGTGACGCTGGTGGACACGCTGGGTGTGACGCTGTCCACGTACGGCTGGGCGGCCAGTGCTTCCGCGTCGGCCGGCACCAGCGTGCGCACCTTGCCGGAACGCATGTCGCCGAAGTTGGCACCCGGATAGATGTCCAGCGTGTTGGTGCCCAGGCTGCTGATGTCCGACAGGATGCGCTTCTGCGAACCATTGCCCAGCGCTACCACCGACACCACCGAGGCGATGCCGATGATGATGCCCAGCATGGTGAGCGCGGTGCGCAGCTTGTGCGCCGACATGGCGAGCACGGCCATGCGGAAGGCCTCGCGGAAACGGTCCAGCAACTGGCGCCAGCCGGCCTGTTGCGGCGGCAGGGCGGCAGGCTCGGCTTTTCGGGCAGCGGTCTTGACGCGGTCGGCAATGACCTCGCCGTCGCTGAGCTCGATGATACGGTCGGCATGCTCCGCCACCGCCATGTCGTGGGTGACGATGATCACCGTGTGCCCCTCGGCGTGGAGTTCGGCGAAGATTTGCAGCACCTCGGCACCGGCGGCGCGGTCCAGCGCGCCGGTGGGTTCATCCGCCAGGATGATCTGCCCGCCGTTCATCAGCGCCCGCGCGATCGACACGCGCTGCTGCTGGCCGCCGGACAACTG
>JAFEGC010000224.1 GCA_018240265.1 Pseudomonadota bacterium
ACCTGTTGGAAGTGGAGAAAGCATGATGCGTTTGAATCAGATCAAGCCCGCCGACGGCGCCAAGCGCCCGCGGCTGCGCGTGGGACGCGGCGCCTCCGCCGGCCAGGGCAAGACCTGCGGCCGCGGTGTCAAGGGTCAGCGCGCGCGCAAGGGCGGCTATCACAAGGTCGGTTTCGAAGGCGGCCAGATGCCGCTGCAACGCCGCCTGCCGAAGGTCGGCTTCCGCTCCGCCATCAAGTCCAGCCGCGCCGAATTGACGCTGGACGACCTCATGCGCCTGGGCGATGCGGAAGTGACCCTGGCCGCGCTGGTGAAGACCAACCTCGTGCCGGCCGGCACGGAGAAAGTAAAGATCATTCTGTCCGGCAAGGTGTCCAAGGCCTATACGGTCCAAGATGCCGCCGTCACCGCCACCAAGGGTGCCAAAAGCGCCATCGAAGCGGCCGGCGGCCGTCTCGGCTGAACCAGGAAACGCGCGTGGCCTCACCCAACAGCAATCCGACCACAACCCTCGGGGACATGACCCGCTTCGCCGAGATGCGCAAGCGGTTGTGGTTCCTGCTGGGCGCCCTGGTCGTATACCGGGTGGGTACGTTCATTCCCGTACCGGGCATCGACGCGGCGCGCTTCGCGGCGTTTTTCTCCACCCAGCAGGGCACGTTGCTGGGCATTTTCAACATGTTCTCGGGCGGCGCGCTGCAGCGCTTCTCCATCCTCGCTCTGAACGTGATGCCCTACATCACCGCGTCGATCATCGTGCAGATGATGTCCATGGTGGTGCCGTCCTGGTCGCAGATCCGTAAAGAGGGCGAGTCCGGCCGGCGCAAGCTGATGCAGTACACCCGCTACGGCACGGTGGCGCTCGCCGCCTTTCAGGGCTTCGGCGCGGCGGTGGCCATCCAGCATTCCGGCGGCAACTTGGTGACCACTCCGGGCCCGCAATTCCTGATCGTGGCCACGCTGTCCATCACCACCGGCACGCTGTTCCTGATGTGGCTGGGCGAGCAGATTACCGAGCGCGGCATCGGCAATGGCATCACCATGATCATCGTCGCCGGCATCGTCGCCGGACTCCCGCGTGCCATCGGCTCCACCCTCGAAATGGTGCGCTCGGGCGAAATGAATCCGCTGATCGTGCTGATGATCGTGGTGGTGGTGGTGGCCGTGACCTTGTTTTGCGTGTACGTGGAACGGGCACAGCGCCGCATCCAGGTGAACTACGCCAAGCGCCAGGTGGGCCGTCGCATGATGCAGGGCCAGAGCACGCACCTGCCGTTCAAGCTGAACATGGCCGGCGTCATTCCGCCCATCTTCGCTTCGAGCCTGCTGGTGTTCCCGGCCACGGTGGCGCAGTTCTTCGGCAACAGCCCGAACCCCAACGTGTGGCAGCGCATCTTGCAAAAGGTGGCGGCCACCCTCAATTATGGCCAGCCGCTGCACGTCATCCTGTATGCGGTGCTGATCATCGGTTTCGCCTTCTTCTACGTCGCGCTGGTGTACGACGCGCGCGACACGGCCGAGAACTTGAAGAAGGCCGGCGCCTTCATTCCCGGCATCCGCCCCGGCCAGCAGACCGGCGAGTACCTGGACCGGGTGCTGTCCCGGCTGACGCTGTGGGGTGGTCTGTACATCATGGCGGTGTGCCTGCTGCCGGAGATCATCCGCATGGTCAACCCGAGCGTTCCGTTCCAGTTCGGAGGCACCTCGCTCCTGATCATCGTGGTGGGTGTCATGGATTTCGTGGCGCAGACGCAGTCGCACCTCATGTCGCATCAGTACGAGGGCCTCATGAAAAAGGCGAGCCTCAAGGGTATCGGGAGCAAGAAATGAAAGTCCGTCCGTCGGTCAAGAAGATTTGCAAGAACTGCAAGATCGTGCGCCGCCGCCGCGTGGTGTACGTGATCTGCACGGATGCCCGCCACAAGCAGCGGCAGGGCTGAAGGGTCCGGGGCGAAAAGCCACGAACATTGCTGGAAATGGTTGTTTTGTGTAGAATTTCGCGCTTTTTCGGCGCGGCTTTTGCGGAGATCTAGATGGCGCGTATCGCCGGCATCAATATCCCGATGAACAAGCATATCGTCATCGGTCTGACTCACATCTACGGCATCGGCCGCGCCCGCGCACAGGATATCTGCGCTGCGGCCGGCGTGAAGCAACAGGTCAAGGTCAAGGACCTGACGGACGCCGAAGTGGCCTCGCTGCGTTCGCAGGTGGCGAAGTTCGCCGTCGAGGGTGACCTGCGCCGCGAAGTGTCGATGAACATCAAGCGTCTGATGGACCTGGGATGCTATCGCGGTATCCGCCATCGCAAGGGCCTGCCGTTGCGCGGCCAACGCACGCGCACCAACGCGCGCACCCGCAAGGGCCCGCGCAAGCAGGCGGTCAAAATGAACGCGCCGCCGGGCAAACTCTAATCACCGGGACAGAAGATCATCCATGGCTGACAACAAGCAAGCTGCCGCGCAAGGGCAGGACAAGTCCGGCAAGCCGGCCCGCAAGAAGGTGCGCAAGAACGTGCTCGACGCCATCGCGCATGTGCATGCCTCCTTCAACAACACCATCATCACCATCACTGACCGGCAGGGCAACACGCTGTCCTGGGCGACCTCGGGCGGCTGCGGCTTCCGCGGCTCACGCAAGTCCACGCCGTTCGCGGCGCAGGTGGCGGCGGAGCGCGCCGGCACGGCCGCGCAGGAGCACGGTGTGAAGAACGTCGAGGTGCGGGTCATGGGCCCTGGTCCGGGCCGCGAGTCTGCGGTGCGCGCGCTCAACGGCTGTGGCCTCAAAATCACCAACATCGAGGACGTGACGCCCATTCCGCACAACGGCTGCCGTCCCCCCAAGAAGCGTCGCGTCTGATCGCAGGTTCATTGCATGGCTAAGTATGTAGGTCCGAAGTGCAAGCTGTCCCGCCGGGAAGGAACCGATCTGTTCCTCAAGAGCGGCGTGAAGCCCCTGGAATCCAAGTGCAAGCTCGAAGTGCCGCCGGGCGGCGTCAAGAGTGAGCGCAAGCAGCGCCTGTCGGAATACGGCCTGCAGCTGCGCGAGAAGCAGAAGCTGCGCCGCATGTACGGTGTGCTGGAGCGGCAGTTCCGCAACTACTACCTCAAGGCCGCCGGCCGCCCCGGCGCCACCGGCGAAACGCTCCTGAAAATGCTGGAGTGCCGCCTGGACAACGTGGTGTATCGCATGGGCTTCGCGGCCACCCGCGCCGAGGCGCGCCAGCTGGTGGCGCACAAGGCCGTGGCCGTCAATGACAAGGTGGTGAACATCGCCTCCTACCAGTGCAAGGCCGGCGATGTGGTGGGCCTGCGGGAAAAGGCCAAAAAGCAGACCCGCGTGCAGGCGGCGCTGGCCATCGCCGCGCAGGTGGGCTTTCCGGAGTGGGTCGAGGTGGACGACAAGAAGATGTCGGGCGTGCTGAAGTCGGTGCCGGACCGCCAGGAAATCCTGCCGGACATCAACGAGAGCCTGGTCGTCGAGTTGTATTCGAAGTAGTCGTGCGCCGGCGACCCCATGGGCCGCCGGTCTCTCTCTTAGCAGGTGTTATCCATGCAGGGTTCTATCAACGAATTTTTGAAGCCGCGTGTCGTCAAAGTGCAGCCGCAGTCGCCGCGCCATGCGCGCATCGTCATCGAGCCGTTCGAGCGTGGTTTCGGTCACACGCTGGGCAACGCGCTGCGGCGCGTGCTGCTGTCCTCGCTTCCGGGCGCGGCCATCACCGAGGTCGAGATCGAGGGCGTGTTGCACGAATACACTGCCATCGAAGGCGTGCAGGAGGATGTGGTTGATATCCTGCTGAACCTGAAAGCTGTGGCCATTCGCATGCATACCCGCGACGTGGCGGAAGTGCGTCTGCACAAGAAGGGCCCGGGTCCGGTGACCGCGGGCGACATCGCCGGCGACCACGACCTGGAGATCCTCAACCCCGACCTGGTCATCGCGAACTTGACCAAGGCGGGCGAGCTCGCCATGTCGCTCAAGGTGGAGCGCGGCCGCGGCTATCGTCCGGCCGTTCAGCGCGCGGCCTTCGAGGAGCAGTCGCGGCCCATCGGCCGGTTGCAGCTGGACGCTTCCTTCAGCCCGGTGCGTAAAGTGACTTACAATGTGGAAAGCGCGCGCGTCGAGCAACGCACTGACCTCGACAAGCTGATCCTGGACATCGAGACCAATGGCACCATCGACCCCGAGGAGGCCATCCGCCGCGCTGGCGGCATTCTCAAGGATCAGCTGTCGGTGTTCGTGGACTTGCAGGGCCAGGATGAGTCGGTGTCCAAGTCCACCGAGACCCAGTTCGACCCCATCTTGCTGCGACCGGTGGACGAGTTGGAACTCACGGTGCGCAGCGCCAACTGCCTCAAGGCGGAGAACATCCACTATATCGGCGATCTGGTGCAGCGCACGGAAGTCGAACTGCTGCGTACGCCCAATCTCGGCAAGAAGTCGCTCACCGAAATCAAGGAAGTGCTGGAAAGCCACGGCTTGACCCTCGGCATGCGCGTGGACAACTGGCCGCCGCCGGGTCTGAAGCGCGACGACGAACGCGACGGTCTGTAAGGCTGGTCACAGTCATCTCAAGATTGGATTCACATGCGTCATAGAAACATCGGGCGTCAGCTCTCCCGCAACACGGCACACCGCCATGCCATGCTGCGCAACATGGCGGCCTCGCTCCTGCGTCACGAAACCATCCGCACCACCGTGCCCAAGGCCAAGGAGCTGCGCCGCGTGGTCGAGCCGCTGATCACGCTCGCCAAGGTGGACTCGCTGGCCAAGCGCCGGCTGGCCTATTCGCGCCTGCGCGATGAGTCGGTGGTGGAGAAGCTGTTCGGCGATCTGGGTCCGCGCTTCAAGGCCCGCGCCGGCGGCTATACCCGCAT
>JAFEGC010000225.1 GCA_018240265.1 Pseudomonadota bacterium
CCTTGAGCAGCAAATTGAATATTACTTTCATGAGGCAGGAGTTGTAGCTCCAACTGTCACCTGCCCCGAAGCCGGTCAGCACGATGAGAGGAGGCGTTGCGCCGAGTTCGCGCAGTACCGCCAGAAGGATCCGCGAGGAATCCGTGTACAGCGTCGTTGCCTTGGTGCTGTTGCCGGTGCCCAGTGCGACGAGAATGACCTGTGCATCCTGCACGGCGAGCTTCACATCCGGCGCGTTCGTGGAGCTGCCGCGCACCTTGGTCAGGCTGGCGTGGTCGGGTAGCGAGTCGACGCGGCGTGACAGGGTGGTCACTGCATGGCCGCGCTGCAGCGCACGCTTGACGACCTCCAGCCCAACGCCGGCTGAAGCGCCGATTACTGACATCTTCATGATTGCATACTGCCACAACGGTTGCTTGCGTGTGTGGTCACGATTCCAGCGCGAATGCCTTCAGCGAAAGTCCCGCGAATGCGTCGCGAGGCTCCCCAGCCACGCCGAATAATCCCGCACGCGTTGGGCGATGACATGCACCACGCCCATCTCATGCTGCAGTTCGCCTTGCACGATGATCATCGATGAGGCGAACACCGCCTGACGCTGTTCGACCTGCACGCTGGGCCAGACGATGAGATTGGTCACGCCGGTCTCATCCTCCAGCGACATGAACATCACACCGGAGGCGGTTTCGGGACGCTGCCGATGTGTGATGATGCCGGCCACGCGCACCGGCCGGCCGCTGGGCAGGCGCGGCAGATCGGCGGCACGCGCCACCCTCAGACGTTCCAGTCGGTTGCGCAGCAGGACGAGCGGATGACGCCGGATCGTGAGGCCGGTGCTGTGATAGTCGGCAACGATCTCCTGTCCTTCGCTGGGCTCCGGCAGGCTTAAGGGGGACTCGCGTCCCGAGGCGCCGGCCAGCGCGCCGGGCAGATGTTCCACGCCGATGACTTCCCAATGCGCGGCATGGCGATGGCCACTCAAGCCCTTTAATGCATCGGCCTGCGCCAGCACCTGCAGTGTGCGCCGGCCCAGCCGGCCACGATGCGCGAGGTCCTGCACGTCCGCGAAGGGTGCGGCGGTGCGTGCCTGCAACAGCGCTGCCGCCTGCGCCTTCGCGAGACCGCTCACGAGGCGCAGGCCCAGGCGTACCTCGGGTCGGCCTGACGCGTTCGCTTCCAGCGTGCAGTCCCACTCGCTCACGCGCACATCGACTGGCCGAAACACCACACCGTTGCGACGCGCATCGTTGAGCAGCTGTGCCGGCGCGTAGAACCCCATGGGCCAGCTGTTCAATAGCCCGGCGACGAAGGCCGGATGCTCGTGGCAGCGCAGCCAGGCGGAGGCGTAGACGAGCAGCGCGAACGAGGCGGCATGGGATTCGGGAAAACCATAGCTGCCGAAACCCAGGATCTGATTGTAGATCTGCTCGGCGAAGGTATCGCTGTAGCCGTTCTTGCGCATGCCGGTGAGCAACTGGTCGTGGAATTTTTCCAGCCCGCCACGCCGTTGCCAGGCAGCCATGGAGCGACGCACCTTGTCGGCCTCGTCGGCCGAGAAGTTCGCCGCCACCATGGTGAGTTGCATTACCTGTTCCTGGAACAGCGGCACGCCGCTGGTGCGCGCCAGCACCGGTTCGAGCGCCGGATTCGGATAGTCCACTTTCTCCAGGCCCTGCCGCCGGCGCAGGAAGGGATGCACCATGCCACCCTGGATCGGACCGGGGCGCACGATGGCCACCTGGATGACCAGGTCGTAATAGGTGCGGGGTTTGAGGCGCGGCAACATGGTGGTCTGGGCGCGCGACTCCACCTGGAACACGCCGACGGTGTCGCCGCGGCAGAGCATGTCGTAAGTGGCCGCATCGCCGTCCGGGATGTCGGTAATGCGAAATGGACGGCCATCGAAGGCCGACTTCAGATCCAGCGTACGACGGATGGCTGAGAGCATGCCGAGCGCCAGGCAGTCCACCTTCAGCAGGCCGAGCGATTCCAGGTCGTCCTTGTCCCACTGGATGATGGTGCGGTCGATCATGGCGGCGTTTTCCACCGGCACCAGCGTGGACAGCGGATGCTGCGAGATGACGAAACCGCCGACATGTTGCGACAAGTGACGTGGAAAGCCCACCAGCTGTGCGACCAGCGCCACCAGCAACGCGACCAGGGGCGAGTTGCGATCGAACCCCAGCCTCACCAGTTGTTCGGGAATTTCGCCATTGCGGTCGAACCACAGCAGGGATTTCGACAGCGTATTCACCACGTCCATCGGCAGGCCCAGCGCCCGACCCACGTCGCGTATGGCCATGCGCCGCCGGTAGGTGATGACGGTGGCGGCGAGGGCGGCGCGGTGCCGGCCGTATTTTTCGTAGATGTGCTGCATGACCTCCTCGCGCCGCTGATGCTCGAAGTCGATGTCGATGTCCGGCGGCTCGTGCCGTTCGCGGGAGATGAATCGCTCGAATAACATGCCGACCAGATCCGGGTTCACCGCGGTCACGCCCAGCGCATAGCACACCGCCGAGTTGGCGGCGCTCCCCCGGCCCTGGCACAAGATGTTCTGTTGACGAGCGAAAGTAACGATCTCTTCCACAGTGAGAAAATAGTGCTCGTATTTCAGTTCGCGGATGAGCTCGAGCTCGCGCTCGATTTGCGTCCGCACCTTATCCGGTACCCCCCGCGGCCAGCGCCGGCAGATGCCGCGCTCGGTGAGGCTGCGCAGATGCTGGCTGGCGCTCAAGCCCGCCGGCACCAGTTCTCCCGGATATTCGTAATGCAGGCTCTTGAGCGAGAAGGTGCAGGCCGCGGCGATGTCCACGCTGGCCTGCAACAGCTCCGGCGGATACAGCCGGCGCAGCGTGGTCAACGGCCGCAGATGCCGCTCGCCGTTGGCAAAGCCCTGCCGGCCGATGCGGTCCACGCAAGTTTTCAGGCGTATGGCGGTGAGCACGTCGTGCAGCGGTCGGCGTTCGCGGAGGTGATAATGCGCATCGCCCACCGCCACCAACGGCAGCGCCAGCTCCGCGCCCAACGCGCGCAAGGCATCGAGTCGCTGAGCGCTGTCCTGCGCCAGCGCGTGATGGAAGGCGAGATGTCGTGCGCGCAGCGGCAGGGTGGCGAACCAGCGCGCCCACTCGGGCTCGATGACTTCGCCCGCCAGCCATAGGCCGATGAGCTCATCCAGTGAATGCGTGAAGTCCTCGCGCGTGAGTTTGTAGCTGCCCTTCACCGAGGCGCGCCGCGCGCGCGTGATCAGTTCGCACAGCTGCGAGTAGGCCGCCTGCGTGGGCGCGAGCAGCGCCACGCGATCTTCTTGCGCAAAACGAAACTGTGCGCCAACGATGAGCGGGATGTTCGCTTCCAGCGCCTCCTCATGCGCTCGAACAATACCGGCCAGGCTGCACTCATCGACGATGGCGATGGCCGTGTAACCCAGATCCTTGGCGCGGCGGACCATTTCCTTCGGGTGCGAGGCGCCGCGCTGGAAAGAAAAGTTGCTGCAGGCGAGGAGTTCGGCGTAGGACATGAGACACCGGATACTGGATGAGTATACAGTACATGACCAGTTGGATAGAATGACCGGCAATGACAAAGCGGGCGTAATGCCGCGGGAGCCGCACGGCATGGAGGGCGAGTTCGAATCGATCTTGCGCGCCTACGCGGGCTTGACACCGGGCGCCGCCGTCGCGGTGTTGCGCAGGGGCGAGCCGTTGCTGTTGCACGCGAGTGGCCTTGCGGACCTCGACGCTCGCACCCCGGTGACGCCGGCGACCCAATTCCGACTCGCCTCGGTCAGCAAGCAGTTCACGGCGGCGGCACTGCTGTTGCTGGCGGAGCAGGGCAGGCTTGAGCTCGACGATGCCGTGCGCGACTGGCTTCCCACACTGCCCTCGGCCACCCGGGGCGTGACGCTGCGCCATCTGCTCACGCACACATCGGGCATTGCGGATTTCGAGGCACTCATCGAACCGGAGCGATGTGAGCCGCTCAGCGATGCCGATGTCCTGCGATTGATCGAGCGCGAGCCGCACCTTCAGTTTCCGCCGGGCACGCGATTCTGCTACAGCAACACGGGCTATATATTGCTTGCGCTCGTGATCGAGCGCGCCGCGCGCTGCCGCTACGCAAGCTTTCTGCGCGAGCGGATCTTCGAGCCGCTCGGCATGCGGCACGCCGTTGCGCATGAGGCGGGCCTGTCCGTGGTCGCGCACCGCGCCTTCGGCTATACCTGGGATGGTCAAAGCTGGCAGCGCACGGATCAGAGCCTGACCAGCGCAACGCTGGGCGATGGCGGCATCTACGCATCGGTGGAGGAACTGGCGCGCTGGGATGCGGCGATCGAAGGCGGCCGGCTCCTGCCGCCGGCGCGGTGGCAGGAAGCGCTTTCGGCCGTGGTTGCGACCGGCAAGCCCGGTATCGGCTATGGTTTCGGCTGGCGTGTCGGCCATGGCGCTGCGTGGCACTCGGGCGAGACGGTGGGTTTTCGCAACCTCATCCTGCGCCTGCTCGAGCCGCGCCTGACGGTCATCGTGCTCACCAATCGCAGCGCGCCCTCGCCCTATCCGCTCGCCGCGGCGCTCGCGAGACGTTACGAGCCGCAAGCCGTGCTGCCGCCGGATGAGCCCGCGGCCGGCCCCGATGCCGCGGCTCGCCTGCTGCCGGGCACTACGGTCTCGGCGCCCTGACTGAGCAACGGCGCGAGCAGGGGGTACTGGATGCTGAGTTGGATAGAATGATGGCGATGGCAAAGACTGACCGTAGTCCGATGATCGAACCCATTCATCCGGTTCAACTGGAAGGGCTGCGTCGCATGACGCCCGCACAGAAGCTCGCCATGGTCGCCGATCTTTACCATGCCGGTATCGCGCTGCGGGTGGCGGGGCT
>JAFEGC010000226.1 GCA_018240265.1 Pseudomonadota bacterium
AATTCATGCTTCATCCCTTCCCGTAATGTTTGTTTTGAACGTATCGAGGCAAAAGACCGATGTGCCGCTCTCACTTACAGCACCTTCCACCTCCTGAGTAGAATATATACAGGAATGCTGCAATGAAACGCCATTCTCTTCAGGATGCACGGCTTGTTGCTGGGGTGCATCATAAGCGTGCGGGAAAGCCGGGCGCCCGCAAGGGGGTGCCCACCGCGTCCTCCAATAGTTTCACGATCATGGACGACCAGGCGCCGCCGCCGTAGCGCGCCCGTCCCTCGATGAAGGTCTGTTCCATGAGACTGGCCAGGCGCAGCGGCACCCCGAAGCGGCGCCCTAACGCCATGGCAAAGCCGGCATCCTTGCAGGCCAGATCCAGGGTGAACTGGATGTCGTAGCTGCCGTTCAGGATCACCTGGCTTTCGGTCTCGTGCACGAAACTGTTGCCGGAGGAGGCCTTGATGGCCTCGAACGCGGCGCGCAGATCCACGCCCGCTTTGGCGCATAGCATCATGGCCTCTCCAGCGGCGATCAGGTGGATGAAAGCCAGCATGTTGGTCACCACCTTGGTGACGGCTGCCTGTTCGATGCCGCCCAGGCGGATGATCCTGCCTCCCATCGCCGACAGCGCAGGCAGGTGCTTTTCGTAGCAATCCTTGGGGCCGCCGACCAGCACGGTGATGTCGCCGGCCTCGGCCCGGTGCACGCCGCCGGTCACGGGGCAGGCCAGCACATCGAGACCGCGCTCCGCTGCCTGTGCCGCCAGCGTCTGGATCTCGGCGAAATCGTTGGTGCTCATCTCGATCCACGTCGAACCGGGCGGCATCGCCGGCAGTGCCTGCGCCATCACGGTGCGTGAAGCGGCGGGCGAGGGCAGGCAGGTGATCAGCGCATCCGCTTGTTGCACGGCCTGGGCCACGCTGTCGGCCCAATGTGCTCCTTGCGCTTGCAGCGCAGCGCCGGCCTCGCGATTCGTATCGTGCACCCAAAGCTCGAACCCGCCTCGGCGCAGGTTCAGCGCCAGATGTCGTCCGAGATTTCCCAGTCCGATGAAGGCGTAGCGCATGGTAGTTACTGGCCCAGGTCCCGGTCCGCCATTTCCAGGTGCAGCTTGCCGTCCTCGGGGTAGGGGTGAGCGAGCACGACTTGTTCGTTCAGCTCCACGCCCAAGCCCGGTTCGGTGGGCGGGATGACATAACCGTTCTCCCAGCGGATCGGCTTCTTCAATAGCTGCGCATGGAATCCATCCCAGCGCTGAATGCTTTCGAGGATCAGGAAATTGGGCGAGCAGGCGGCGATCTGGATATTGGCGGCGCCCACCACCGGTCCGCAGTACAGGTGCGGAGCGATCTGCGCATAGTGCGCCTCGGCCAGCGCCGCCACCTTCTTCGCTTCCAGCAGGCCGCCGACCCGGCCCAGGTCCATCTGCAGGATATGCGCCGCACCGCAGGCCAGCACCCGCGCGAACTCGTACTTGGTGGTGAGCCGTTCGCCGGTGGCCAGCGGAATGCTGGTGCCGCGCGCCACCAGCGCCATCTGCTCCGGCATGTCCGGCGGCACCGGTTCCTCGAACCACAGCGGATCATAGGGCTCCAGCATGCGCGCCAGGCGCACCGCGCCGGAAGGCGTAAACTGCCCATGCGTGCCCAGCAGCAGATCGGCGCGATGACCCACGGCCTCGCGCAGCGTGCGCAGGAAGCGCACCGTGCGCTCGATCTGCTCCTGCGTGGGCTGGCGCGGATCGTAGACCGAGTAGCCGCCGGTGGGATCGAACTTCAGCGCGGTGAAGCCCTGCCGCAAGTATTCGACGGCACAGGCTGCCGAGCGCTCCGCGTCCCAGTAGAAATCATCGCCCTCGCCGGGGCGCGGATACAGGTAGGTATAGCTTCGCAGGCGCTCGTGCACCAAGCCTCCCAGCAGGTTGTACACCGGCTGACCTACGGCCTTGCCGATGATGTCCCAGCAGGCCATTTCCAGGCCGCTGAGCGCGCCCATCAGCGTCGGGTCGGGGCGGAGGCTGAAGCCGGTGCCGTGGACTTCGCGCCACAGCGACTCGATGCGAAACGGGTCGCGCCCCGCGAAACGCCGTTGGAACACGTCCTCGACGAACCGCGCCATGACGTGCGGACCGGCGCTGGCGGCGTATACCTCGCCGACGCCCTCGATGCCGCAGGCGGTCGTAAGCCGGAGGAACACGAAATACCGTCCGCCGAAGGCCGGCGGTGGATTGGCGACCACAAAAACCTTGAGGCTGTCGAGTTTCATGGGCCTTGCGCCAGGATCAGATCGGAAGCTTTCTGCGCCACCATCAACGTTGGTGCATGGGTGTTGGCCGAGGTGATGGAGGGAAACACGGAGGCATCCACGACATACAGCCGCTCGATGCCGTGGACCTTGAGGCTCGGGTCCACCACCGATGTCGCGGGGTCCGAGCCCATGCGGCAGGTTCCGACAGGGTGATACACCGTGCCGGCGCGGGCACGAAAATCCGCCAGCAGCGCCGCCTCGTCCAAGTCCTTCAGCGCCGGACTCATCGCGGCGGCGATGAAGGTACGCATGGCGGGTGTGCTCTCCAGGCGCTTGAGCAGCCGCGCGCCGATGAGAACGTCCTGCCGGTCCTTGTCGGTGGACAGGTAGTTGGGTGCGATGGCGGGCGGTTCGCGAAAATCGGGTGAGGCGATGTCGATGCGCCCGCGGCTGCTCGGGCGCGACGGCTGGTGCGACAGCATGAAACCGGAGAAGGCATCGGGATTGATGCGCCGGCGATCCGGCTCGCCGGCCGCGTAGGTGATGGGGTTGTAATACAGCTGAAACTCGGCGCGCGCAGCCCCCGGCTCCGCGCGCACCAGGCCGCCGGCGTGGTTGACGCTCAGCGCCAGCGGGCCGCGGCGTGTGAGCAGGTAGCGAACGCCCGCGCGCAGCTTGCCCCAGGCGCCGTGCAGCTCATCGTTGAGCGTGCCCTCGGTGGAACGGTAGGAATAGGTGATGGCGAGATGGTCCTGTAGATAGCCGCCGACCGCGGCATTGTCGAGTATCACAGGGATACCGAACTGCGACAGCGTGGGGCCGGGCCCCACGCCGGACAGTTGCAGCAGCTGCGGGCTGTTCACCGCGCCGGCGCTGAGGATGATGCCGCAGCCGGCGCCGGCTGTCCGCGGCTGCCCGCCCTGCAGGTAGTCCACGCCTACGGCGCGGCGCCCCTCGAACCGGATGCGGCTTACCCAGGCATCGGTTTCCAATTTGACATTGCCTCGGCCCAGGGACGGTCGCAAAAAGGCGTCTGCCGCAGACCAGCGCTGCCCGCAGCGCGTGGTGAGGCGATAGAAACCGATGCCCTCCGGGCTCGCGCCATTCATATCCGGCGTGATCGGCAGGCCTATCTGCTCGGCGGCCTGGAAAAAGTAACGGCAGGTGGAATGAAGCTGCGATTGGACATCGCTGATGAACAGCGGTCCCTGGCCATGCTGGCTACCGTCGGCACCCACGCGACGCTCGCTGCGCTCGAAGTAGGGGAGCACCCCGCTCCAACCCCAACCAGTTGCGCCCTGGTCGTGCCAGTCGTCGAAATCCGAAGGCAGGCCGCGGAAATAGACCAGTGCATTGATGGAACTGGAGCCGCCCACCACGCGCCCCCGCGGCCAAAAGCTGCTGCGCCCGTCGATACCGGAGTCAGCTTGCGTCTGATAGTTCCAGTTGAACTCCGGGTCTGCGAAGGTGCGACCGTAGCCGATGGGGGTGCGTATCCAGAAGCGCCGGTCCGATCCGCCGGCCTCCAGCACCAGCACGCGATGGCGGCCACCGCGCGACAAATTGTCCGACAGCACGCAGCCAGCAGAGCCTGCACCGATGATGATGTAGTCAAACTCAGCCACGAGCGTGTCGCATCCCCTTTGGAAGGGTTGAGCTTAAGCTTTCGCCATATCCCCGCCATGCCATTTCCCGATTCGCCCATGCCATTTGTAGAAATCCCGGCGGACCCTTCGCCAAAACGGCGGGAAACCTGTATGGTCGCGCTTGAAGGCGCTCAAGCCGGGTTCTGGCGCGGGGGTGAGGGGATGAATGCCGTGGTGATCGGACCTCAGTCTGCTGCGCGTGCGCTTCCCTCATTCGCCGCGCGTTGGTACGTGCTGATCATGATGGTACTGGTCTACACCATGAGCATCGCGGACCGTTATTCCATCTCCACGGTACAAGAGTCGATCCGGCTGGAATTACAGCTCACCGATGCCGGCATTGCGCGCCTGGCCGGCGTCACGCTGGCGATTTTCTATGTGGTCATGGGCTTTCCCATTTCCTGGCTGATCGATCGCGGCAATCGCCGCAACATCATCGCGATATCGGTGGCGCTGTGGTCGGCGATGACGGTCTTCACCGGTCGGGCCGCTAGTTACCTGGAGCTGTTCTTGTCGCGCATTGGTGTGGGCGTGGGTGAGGCGGGCGGTACGCCGGGCGCAAACTCGCTGCTGTCGGATTATTTTCCGGTCGAGCGACGGCCGATGGCGCTGACCATTTTCGGGTTGGGCGCGCCCATCGGCGCCTGGCTTGCCGCCTCGGTGACCGGCGCCATCGCCGACCATTACGGCTGGCGCACGGCCTTCCTGGCGCTGGGCATCCCGGGTGGTGTGCTGGCGCTGACCATCTGGCTCACGGTGCGCGAGCCGCGGCGCGGGCAATTCGATGCCGGCGAGAGCGTACAGTCGGCAAGCTTCATGGAGAGCATGCGGTTTCTGTGGCAGCAGCGCGCCTGCGTGCACTTGATGGTGGGCAGCGCGCTCACAGCGTTATGGGGCTGGGGTCTGATGTGGTGGACGCCGACCTTTCTCATCCGCACCTACGGCCTGAGCGCGGGCCAGGCGGGC
>JAFEGC010000227.1 GCA_018240265.1 Pseudomonadota bacterium
AGCGCCGAGCAGGTGCGCCAGCCGATCTATACCGCGGCGATCGGGTACTGGCGCAATTTCGAGCGTGAGCTTGAACCGTTGCGATGCGCGCTGGGAGACTGTCTCGCGCGGTTCGAGTGATCGCCGCATCACCTGTGCGCATAGCGAACCGCTGTTTGACGAGCAACCGCGGCTCGCGGGATGATGGCGGCGCGAGGTATCGCGGGGAGTCGTCGATGAATTCAGCGAAACACAAGATCCGTGGCGGCCTGCATGCGGCGGCTGTCGCGCCGGCGCGGCGCATTGCACCTTCGAAACTCAGCATCGCGATTGCAGCGTCGCTCGCCGCGCTCGTGGATTCTTCCGCCATCGGCGCTGACCTTGGCCAGGGTCTGGGCGGCGAACTCCAGGCGATCGTGGTCACTGCCCGCAAGCGCCAGGAAAATCTGCAGGACGTGCCGGTCAGCATCGATGTGTTCACGCAGCGTGACTTGAAGAACCTTGCCATCAACAGCCTGGACGACTATGTGGAAAAGGTGCCGTCGATGTCTTTCATCAGCACCGGCCCCGGCACCCAGCTGTTCGTGATGCGCGGCGTCTCGGATGGCAGCAATCCCACCTACGCCAACACCTCCTCCACCGGATTTTTCGTCGACGATTTGTCGATGGGCCAGAGCGGCGGGCAGCCCGACCTGCACCTGTACGATATCGAGCGCATCGAGGTGCTGAACGGACCGCAGGGCACGACCTTCGGTGCGGGGGCGATGTCGGGAGCGGTGCGGTACATCACCAACAAGCCGGATCTCAGCGCGTTCAGCGCCGGAGTGGACTTCGATGCCGGACAGATTCACGGTGGGCAACGCAACTGGACCTACGAGGGTTTTCTCAATCTGCCGATCATCAACGGCGTGCTGGGCATGCGAGTTTCGGCCTTCAGTGATTCGCACGGCGGTTTCATCAACAACCGGCTTGTCACGCGTACCTGGGTGAACGGTGCCGTCTCGGACAACGCGCCGTGGGCGCACGACAACTATAATCGTGAAAACATCGTGGGCGGGCGTGTCGCGCTCAAGGCGGCGTTCGGCGAGAACTGGAGCGCGCTGCTGAGCTATGGTTTCCAGCGCCAGCACACCAATGGCGCCTGGGATCAGGATCCCCTCATCGGGCGACGGGCGGTGGCGCGGTTCGGTCCGGAGTCCAACCAGTTCGAAGCAAAGATGCTCGACCTTCACGTGGATGGCGATGTAGGCATCGGCGATCTGGTGTTCGCCAGTACCTACTGGGCGCAGCCGCGCCGTCAATGGAACGAATATTCGCAATACGAGCAGAACTACAATGTGGGCGCCAAGAATACGCCGCCCAGCGGATTTCCCGGCACACAGGAAGGCTTCGCTTGCCTGACCGACCCTTATTACGGCAATGGCGCGCCGTACTCCGGCTGCAATCCGGCGCTGCAGTTCTACAGCTACGACACCAATCCTGAGCTGTGGTCCAACGAGCTGCGGCTCTCCTCCAAGCCGGGAGGGCGTTTCCACTGGCTGGCGGGGCTGTACTGGGAAAAGGATGTCGACCACTATGGCAGCACCTTTTACATGCCGGGGCTCCAGTACAACGGCCAGGCCTTCCAATCGTATCTGCAGTATTACGGCCTGACGCAGCCGACATTGCCGCCAGGCATCTGGTATTCGTACCGGACGAATTCGAAGTCCAGGCAGTCGACCGAGTTCGCGAACATCAGCTTCGACGTCACCGACAGGCTCAACGTCGAAGCCGGTGTGGTGCATTTCAAGTCCTCCTGGGACTCCAACACGCCATTCGTGCAGTTCGCCTACGCCACCTCTGCGCCAAGCACCGATGCCGGCGACTCGCACAAGTGGAACGGCAAGTTGGGCATCAACTACCGGATTACCGACCACGCAATGGTATATGCGGATTTTGCCCAGGGTTTCCGTGAAGGCGGCGCCAACAACGGCTACACGGATTCATGCTACGCGTCCGGTGTCCCGCACGCTTACACACCCGACACGCTCAACAACTTCGAGCTGGGCTGGAAGACCACCAGTCTGCAGAACCGTCTGCTGTGGAACGGTGCCGCGTACTACATGGACTGGAAGAATCTGCAGACGCTGCTGTACAACCCGCTAGTCTGCCCGTCCTCCAGCTACAACGTCAACATCGGGCAGGCTCGCATCTACGGCATGGAGTCGAATATCGATTTCAGGATAAGCGAATCCTGGTCCATGCAGGCGGCAGCCAATTACACCGATTCGCACCTGATCTCGCCGATCAACGCGAGCTACGCCGCATACAGTGGCGAGCGCCTGCCATTCGCGCCATATTTCAGCTGGAGCTGGAATCTGCGCTACGAGCAACCGCTCGGAGGGGCGCTGCGCGGGTACGCCCAGTTCGACATGGCCCACAAGGGCGACATGTGGAACGGCCTGAATCCAGAGGACAAGAATCTCAATCTGCCGCGCATCCTGCAGCCGGCGTATACCCTCATGAATCTGCGTGTCGGGTTCCATCCTGCCCAGGACGAGCGCTGGCTGGCCGAGCTGTATGTCACCAACCTCACCGACAAGAACGCGGTCGTCTTCAGCAACAGCGCGAACTTCGACATCCGGCAGACGGTGACCGAGCCGCGGGTGATCGGCTTACGAATGAGTTTCCGGTTCGGCAAACAAAGTCCCAGTGCCGGTGAGTGAGCGGTTGGAACTGGTGCGGAGGTGTCGGGCGCTGCGCGAGGTGCTCGGCTCGCACTTGGCGCAGCCTTGATACCGAGTCCGATGTCCGACCACCACGAGAATCAGGACACCGGCGGCCGAAAAGGCCGGCGTGACTTCGCGCACGAGCTGCTCGGCCGCATCGAAACCATCGCTGCGCGCGGACCGCTGCCGGCGGTGGCCGCCGTGCATCTTCCGCTCGCCGCCGCCAAAGGTTCACGCGAATCCGAGTTCTGCGGCGTGGAGCTCGCCGACGGTTCGATCGGGCTCTCGTTCCTGCTGCTGGGCGACACCTTCGCACGCCTGCGCAACGACAACCCAGTGCGGGCGCTGCACGGCATGCCGGCGCTCGAGCTCGCGCGCGGTTATCTCGACGATGACCCGGTCCGTCGAACGCTCGGCTTCGCTGCCATCAACGCCATCTCGCAGCGTTTCTTTCGCCAAGCAGGTTACGCGCCCGACACCGCGGTCGACTCGATCGGCTCGCTCGACCCCCAGCCCGGTGAGCGCATCGGAATGGTCGGGCTGTTCGGGCCGCTGGTGCCGCGCATCGTCGGGGCCGGCGCCTCGCTCACCGTGCTCGAACTGCAGAACCGGCACGTCGGTGAATACCGGGGCTGGCGCGTTACCCTCGAGCCGGCCGAGCTTGCCGGCTGCACCAAGCTGTTGTCGACCACGACCGTGCTGCTCAATGACACACTCGAAGCGGTGCTCGATGCGGCGCGCGGCGCCCGCTGGATCGCCTTCGTCGGGCCGGGCGGCAGCTGCGTGCCCGACGACCTGTTCGCGCGCGGCGTCACGCTGCTGGGCGGGAGGACGATTATCGACCGCGACGGCTTCGCGAATGCCGTCGCGCGCGGCGAGCGGTGGGGACGCTTCGCGCGCAAGTACGTGATCGCACGCGACCGCTACCCGGGCTTCGATCGGCTCTGCGCGAAGATCGTCGGGTAGCGCCGTCGCATCCGCCGTCATCTTGCAAGCATGCCCGGGAAGAACGCGGTCATCGCGCGTACTGGTGATGAACAATCACGCGTTCCGGTGCCCATTCGTCACGCGACACCTCGGGCAATTTCTCGAGTTCCGCGACCAGATCGAAAGATACCACGCGCGCTGTCGATCCGCAGGTTGCGCGCGCAGTGAAACACGTGGCGGTCAGCGGTGTCCGGGCAGTCGTCAGCCCGGTTGACCGTCGAGCCGAGGGCGCGTGAGGATGGGCCAGTAGCGTACCAGGTAGATCAGATAGGCAAGCGACCATAGCACTGCCGAGAGTTCCACGCTGCCAGTGTAGTGCTGAGGAGCGATCATCGGGCAGAACACGCGCACGATGGCTGCAATGGGGATCAGCACGAAGCAGGTGGTCTCGAAGCGGTCCGCCTTCAGAGGGCGAGCGGTATGGCCGCGTGCGGTGCGCACCATCATGCCGATCGTCAGGCCGCCGATCGCTCCGATGGTGAATGCGTGGACCGCCAGGGGGCGTGCAACCCACCCCGCCTCGAACGCTGCGCGCAGCAGGAAGGAAATCGGGATCCACGCGTAAGCGACGTGCAGCACCCACACGAGTGGCGTGCGCAGCGTGCTGCGCGTGTCCCACAGCGCAAGGCGCCATGCGTGCGCGACTGCAATCGCCAGTGCAAGCACGATGAGAGGCGTACCGGAGACGTGCAGCAGGTCGGCGATGATCAGCAGGAGCACGCCTCCCAGCGCGGCGCGCTCCACGTTCCGGGAGCGGCGCGCCTGCGCGCCTGGCACGCCATTGTTGGTGAACATCGGGACGACGCGGCCGGCCATGACCGAGATCACGAACAGGATGATGTCGAGACCGAGCTGCAGTCCCGCCCACAATGGCAGCGTGATGAACCGCAGCGCTGCGAGATGGACGATCAGGATCGCAGCGGACATGAGGATCATCAGGCCGACAAAGAAATAATTGCGCTTGTTGCGTGCCCGCCAGAGCGGGATGCCAATGCCCAGGGCGACGCCGAGCGGGAAGGCGGCATTGACCAGGGTGGCTGCGATAGCAAAGGGCGTGAGGAGAAGGATGCGGCCTGCCAGCCAGAGCATGGCCAGGACTGCGAGCGGTAGACCCGTAGGTGTCGGTCGCCCGGTCCAGTTGCGCACG
>JAFEGC010000228.1 GCA_018240265.1 Pseudomonadota bacterium
GCTCGATCGAGGATGGTCCCAGCCGCGTTGCGCGGAGGTTTGCCCGACGCAGGCGATCCTGTTCGGCGACCTTGACGATCCGGCATCCGACATCGCGCGCCAGGCGGCGGCCGGTGCGCTCGAGGAGCTACGCCCGCAATTGAACAGCGGCGCCCGCGTGCGTTATCGGCATCTTCCCGCCCCGTTCTTGAGCGGGGAGGTGGTGCTGGCCGACCAACCCGATCTGCCGGCTCCGGGCGTGCGCATCGAATTGGACGATGGCAGCCGGCGCTTCGAAACGCGCAGCGACAATTACGGTGAATTCCGATTCCCGGCCATCAAGCCCCGCCAGCGCTATCGCGTGCGGATCGAGCACCCCGGCTACGCGAGCCTCGAGATTTCGGTGGCGCCCCATGCGCCGAAGGATCTGGGTGCGCTGATGCTGCAGCGTGGCGGCCCGTGACAGGCTGCGCCCGATGGTGATCACCAGTCGCCGCGCCGGGGGCGCGATGTATTCGCATCTGCTGCAGCATTTTCTTGCGGTGGCGGAACACCGCGGCATCACCGCCGCCGCCAAGGCCATCCATATCACCCAGCCGGCGCTGACCAAGAGCATCCGGCAGCTCGAGCAGCTGCTCGGTGTCACGCTGTTCGAGCGCCTGCCGAACGGCGTCGTGCTCACGCGCTTTGGCGAAGTGTTCGCACGCCGCGTGCGTTTGATGGACCTCGAGTACCGCCATGCGATCGATGAAATCGAAGCCATGAAGGGCGGCACCCGCGGCACGCTGGCCATCGGTGCCGGGCCGGTGTGGATGGCGCGCCTGTTGCCGCCGGTGATCACGCAATTTCAGCGCCAGAAACCCAACATCCGCATCCAACTGGTGGGGGGGGTCATCGATACGCTGGTGCCCGCGCTGCTCGCGGGAAAGCTCGATGTGATCTGCTCGGCCCTCGATTTTCCCAGCCACCCGGAGATCATCAAGGAGCATCTCACCGAGATCAGCCATGCTTTTGTCGTGGGCGCGCGCCATCCGCTGGCGCGGCAACGCGATGCGGCGCCGGCCGCGCTGCTCGAGTACCCTTGGGCGACGCTCACCAACAACTTCGTCGGCAATGCGCGCGTCAACTCCTTTTTCTCGGCCAATGGGCTCAGCCCGCCACGTATCGATGTGGAGACCAACTCCACTTCGAACCTGATCGCGCTGCTGGCGGCCGGGCACTACATCGCGATTCTGCCCAGCCTGATGATACCCATGGCCGAGGCGCTGGGCCTCAAACTGCTGGCCATGCACGGTACGCTGTGGGACGCGCCGGCGGGCATCGCATACCGCTCCACCACGGTGCCGGTGCCCGCGGTCAATGCCTTTTGTGCGCTGATGCGTTCGCAGTTCGCGACGAAGTAGCGGCGCCATAGCGGTAATTCATTGCGCCGAGCCGGGTTGTCATTGGACGGCACCGGCGTAAACGGGCAAGGTGGATCGCGGCTGGAGGATGAGATGGGCGCAGTGATTGATCCGATCAGTGGACTCGCATTCCATGAGCTGAGCCATCCGTGGGGACACGGGGTGCCGATGCAGCCCGGATACGATGACGTCAAGATGTTCCGCTCCAGCCAGCATGCAAAAAATGGCGTGCTGGCGCACCGCCTGCGCATGGTCATGCACAGCGGCACGCATCTGAACGCGCCGCGGCACCTCGTAGCCAAGAGCGAGGGCGTCGGTGAGCTCGGCGTTGAGAAATTCTTCGGCAGCGGTGTCGTGCTCTCCATCCCCAAAGGCAAGTGGGAATGGATCGGTGTGTCCGACCTGGAACGGGCCAGCCCCGGAATCGAGACGGACGATCTGGTGGTGATCTGCACCGGATGGCATCACCGTTACAGCGACAGTCAGGAGTACTTCGGACACTCACCCGGTTTGTCGAAGGCCGCCGCCGAATGGCTGGTCGCGCGGCGCATCAAGCTGCTCGCCGTGGACACGCCGCAGGTCGACCATCCGCTCGCCACCTCTCTCGGCGCGCAGCGCAATGGCCCGCTGATGCGTCGACTGCCCAAGGAATATGAAAGCGCCACCGGTCGCTCGGTGTCGGTGGATTTCCCGGAATGGAACCCCGCGCATCGGCTGCTGCTCGCGGCGGGCATTCCCACGGTCGAGAACGCCGGCGGAGACGTGGATGAACTCGTGGGCCAGCGCTGCACGCTGCAGGCCTATCCCTGGAAATGGCCCGAAGGTGATGCCTGTCCGATCCGCTTCGTTGCAATCACCGATCCCGGCGGCAACTTTCGATTGGAGGCGGGCGGCAGCGCCTGAATGAGCATGGACCAGAAAGTGGCTGCCGGACATCAGGCCGGGCGCTCCGTACCGCGCACGCACGGGATCAGATACTACGATCTCAGCCATCGCTGGGGCCACGGTATGCCGGAGTGGCCTTCGGCCCCGGGCGTGAATGTGCACACGCTGATGTATCACGCCAAAGACGGGGTATATCTGACCGAATTCGAAGGCATCATGCACCGGGGCACGCATATGGACACCCCCATCCACGTGACGGCGAATACGCCCGGCTTCGAGGGTTATCCGCTGTGGCGCTTCTTTGGCACGGGCGTGGCAGTCTCGATCCCGAAGGGGCCCTGGGGCGTGATCAGCGCGCAGGATCTCGAGCGCGCGACGCCGAAGATCCGCCAGAACGACATCGTGATGATCAATACCGGCTATCACCACAAACTGGCGGACGCCGATGAGTATTACGCGTACTCGCCCGGCTTGTACAAGGAGGCCGCGGAGTGGCTGCTGGAGCGGCGTGTGAAGATGGTGGGCATCGACGTGCAG
This sequence comes from Pseudomonadota bacterium, assembly GCA_018240265.1. Lineage (GTDB taxonomy): Bacteria > Pseudomonadota > Gammaproteobacteria > Steroidobacterales > Steroidobacteraceae > TMP-86. The sequence goes on from JAFEGC010000228.1 coordinate 2,805, forward strand.
GCGCTCGACCATCCCCTGGGCACGAAGCTCATCGACCACGGTCCCGGGCCCTCACACGCGCACCTGATCGAGGAGTACCGTCAGAAGACCGGCCGCGACGCCATGAAGGATTTTCCGTACTGGGAACCGTCGCACAAGACGCTCATGGTAAAGGGCGGAATTCCGGGCATCGAGAACGTCGGCGGCGAGCTGGATGCCGTCACCGGCAAACGCTGTACTTTCATGGCCTTTCCCTGGCGCTGGCAAGGCGGGGATGGCTGCCCGGTGCGTGTGATTGCCGTGATCGATCCGGACCAGAGCTATCGCATCTGAACCGGCCAGCAGCGAAGGGAGAATGAATGATTTCCGAAACCTTGCGCCATCCGCTGTCGCTGTTCGACATGAAGGGGCGCGTTGCGATCGTTACCGGGGCGTCGGGCGCCTTCGGCCGCGGCTGCGCGATTGCGCTGGCCGCCTTGGGCGTCAAGCAGCTGCTGGTCTCGGGTAGCGCTGGAGAACTCGAGGACGTCGTCGCCGAAGTGCGTGAAGTCGGTGGCGAGGTGCTCAGCATGGTACGCCGGCCCGACAGCCTGGCCGACGCCGAAGCCATGGTCAGAGTCGCGGTCGACGGATTCGGCCATGTCGATCGGCTCGTTGTGGCCTCGGGCTACAACAAGGCGGGATTCATCCAGGACCTTTCGTACGATGACTGGCAGAAAGTGATGGATGCCAACGTACGGGCGCCGTGGTTCATGGCCAAGGCCGTGGGCAGCTACTTCATCGAGCAAAAGATCCGCGGCAAAGTGCTGCTGATGTCTTCGGTACGTGGCCGGCATGGCAATTACTCGGGCTACACCGGTTATTGCACCTCCAAGGGCGCGACCGATGGTCTCACGCGGGTCCTCGCCACTGAATGGGCCAAGTACGGCATCACGGTCAACGCCATCGCTCCGACCGTGTTCCGTTCCAAGCTCACGGCATGGATGTACGGTGACGATGAAGTGGGACGCGCGACCAAGGCGCGCTCACTGTCGCGCATTCCTCTCGGTCGCCTGGGCGAGGTCGAGGACCTGATAGGAATGGCGGTCTACCTGCTGGCCCCCGCCTCGGACTTCTGCACCGGCCAGGTCATGTACGTGGACGGCGGCTATACGGCAGGCTAGGCGATGAACCACGAGCAACCCGTGGCCGTCATCGGTGCGGGCCTGATGGGCCACGGTATTGCCTACCTGTTCGCCGCCGGCGGCCACCCAGTGCGGGTCCAGGACCCGAGCAGCGCGAGCCTCGAATCGCTCCCGAGCCGCGTCGGCGCGATATGCCGGCTGCTCGGCACGGCGGAGAGCGAGATCCTGGCGCGGCTGCGGGCCACAACGAGCCTGCCGGCGGCGGTGGAGGATGCGCAGCTGGTGGTCGAGGCTGCGCCCGAGCGGCTCGAACTCAAGCAGCAGCTGTTTGGCGAGATCGCGCGGCACGTTCCAGCCACGGCGATTTTGGCCAGCAACACCTCGGTTATCCCGATTCATTCGATCTGTGCCGGCCTCACGCGCGTCGAGCGCATCGTCGGAGCGCATTTCTGGAACCCGCCACACCTCGTAAGCCTGGTCGAAGTGGTGATGATGGGCGAGGCACAGCGCCCCGCGGCCGAAGCGCTGATCGGGCTACTGCGCGCCCTCGGTCGCCATCCGGTGCTGGTGCGGCGCGACGTGCCCGGTTGCATTGGCAATCGCCTGCAGCATGCGCTCAAGCGTGAGGCGATCGCCCTGGTCGCGGCAGGCGTGTGCGACGCCGAGACCCTCGATGAGGTGGTGCGTTTCGGCTTCGGTGCGCGGCTCGCGGTGCTGGGCCCGCTGGAGCAGTCCGACCTGGTGGGACTCGATCTCACCAAAAATATTCACGACGTGCTGATGCCCGATCTGGACGTGACCGCGCGCACTCATCCGTACCTTGAGGAGCTGGTGTCGCGCGGAGAACTCGGAATGAAAACCGGCAAGGGATTTCGCCGCTGGACTCCGGCCGGCGC
>JAFEGC010000229.1 GCA_018240265.1 Pseudomonadota bacterium
CGACGAGGGGGCGATCGAGGTGCACGGCATTACGCGGGAGCGGCTGGCCAACGAACCACGCTTTGTGGAAGTTTGCGAGGATTTTCTGCAGTTTATCCGCGGTGCTGAGCTCATCATTCACAACGCGCCCTTTGACGTCGCGTTCATCGACAGGGAACTTGCGCGGCTCGGCGGGGAGACGCGGCGCATCGCGCAATGCTGCACGGTGCTCGACACCCTGGCCCTGGCGCGGCGCATGCACCCGGGTCAGCGCAACACTCTTGACGCGCTGTGCAAACGCTACTCGGTTGACAATTCGCACCGGGATTTCCACGGCGCACTGCTCGATGCGCGCATTCTCGCCGACGTGTATCTCACCATGACCGGCGGGCAGGCGCTGCTGACACTGGGCACGGAGGAGGATTCTGTCACCTCCGACCCGGGCCTGCGTCGGATCCGGGGTGCAGACAAGATTTGCGCGCCGGTGGTGTACGCGGACGAGGCGGAGATCGTTGCCCACGAGCGGGTTTTGGCAACGCTCGACAAAGCCTCGCGCGGCAAAACGGTTTGGAGAATGTGAACGAGGCCAAGTTTTGCCGCCGCGCTGCCCAATTGGCGATGCGCATCGTCTAAAATTGGGCCCTTTTACAAGAACGGCGAAGGAGAGCGAATGCGAGGCTTGAGCAAGGCCACCATCGGCATCATTGGCCTGGGCTACGTGGGACTGCCGCTGGCGGTGGAGTTTGGCAAGAAATATCGCACCGTCGGGTTTGATATCAATGCCGAGCGCATCAAGCAACTGAAGGCAGGGAACGACGTCACCCTGGAAGCCTCCCGGGCCGAACTGAGGTCGGCCAAGAAGCTGCGTTACTCGCATCGGCTCAACGACCTGAAGCGTTGCAAGGTGTTCATCGTCACCGTGCCCACTCCCATCGACCAGTACAAGCGACCCGATCTCACGCCGCTGGTCAAGGCCAGCGAGACCGTCGGCAAGGTGTTGAAGCGCGGCGACATCGTGGTGTACGAGTCCACGGTATACCCGGGGTGCACCGAGGAGGTCTGCGTGCCGGTGCTGGAGAAGTTTTCCGGGCTGCGCTTCAATAAGGACTTTTTCTGCGGCTACAGTCCGGAGCGCATCAACCCCGGCGACAAGCAGCACCGCCTGCCGACCATCCGGAAAATCACCTCCGGTTCCACACCGCGTGTCGCCGACTTCGTCAATGCCCTGTACGCATCCATCGTCACCGCCGGCACGCACCAGGCCTCCAGCATTCGCGTCGCCGAAGCCGCCAAGGTCATCGAGAATACCCAGCGCGACGTGAACATCGCGCTGGTGAACGAGCTGTCGCTGATTTTCAACCGCATGGGTATCGACACCGAAGAGGTGCTCAAGGCCGCCGGCACCAAGTGGAACTTCCTGCCGTTCCGGCCTGGCCTCGTGGGCGGTCACTGCATCGGCGTGGACCCGTACTACCTCACCCACAAGGCCACCGAGATCGGTTACCACCCGGAGATGATCCTCGCCGGCCGGCGCATCAACGACAACATGGGTGCGCACGTGGCGCAGCAGGTCATCAAGCTGATGACCGAGCGGCGCGTGCTGGTGGCGGGCTCGCGCATCCTCATCATGGGCCTCACGTTCAAGGAGAACTGCCCCGATCTGCGCAACAGCAAGGTCATCGATATCATCAACGAGCTGCAGCGCTTCGATGCGCGCATCGACGTGTACGATCCGTGGGTGGACGCCGATGCCGCCGAACACGAGTACGGCGTGCGACCGATCAAGACGCCCAAGCCCGCCACCTACGATGCGGTGGTGTTGACGGTGGCGCACGATGACATCCGCAATATGGGCATCCGCAAGATCCGGGGCCTGGCGAAGAAGGTTCATGTGGTGTACGACGTGAAGTACATGTTCGGTCCCGAGCAGACCGACGGCCGCCTATGAAGGTGCTGGTCACCGGCGCCGCCGGCTTCATCGGTTTCCATACCGCCAAATTCCTGCTGGATCGCGGCGAGCAGGTCGTCGGGCTGGACAACCTCAATCCCTACTATGACCCCACGCTCAAGGACAGCCGCTTAAAGCTCCTGCAGGCGTACCCGAATTTCCGCTTCGCCAAGCAGGAGCTGGCGGAGCGTGCCGGCATGGAGGCGCTGTTCCAGCGCGAGAAATTCCAGCGCGTGGTGCATCTGGCGGCGCAGGCGGGCGTGCGCTATTCCATCGAGAACCCGCATGTGTACGTGGACAGCAACCTGACAGGTTTCCTGCACATTCTCGAAGGCTGCCGCCACAACGCAGTGGGGCATCTGGTGTATGCCTCGACCAGCTCGGTGTACGGCGCCAACACGCACATGCCGTTCGCGGTGGAGCAGAACGTGGATCATCCGCTCACCCTGTACGCGGCCACCAAGAAGGCCAACGAGTTGATGGCGCACAGCTATGCCTCGCTGTATCAGTTGCCGTGCACGGGCCTGCGGTTCTTCACCGTATACGGTCCGTGGGGTCGGCCCGACATGGCGCTGTTCCTGTTCACCAAGAACATCCTCGCCGGCAAGCCCATCGACGTGTTCAACCACGGGCACCACAAGCGGGACTTCACCTACGTGGGCGACATCGTGGCCGGCGTGGTGGCCGCCATGGACCATGTGGCCAAGCCCGATCCGAAGTGGAACGCGGACGCGCCCAATCCCGCCACCAGCCGCGCGCCGTACCGGCTTTACAACATCGGCAACCAGCAGCCGGTGGAGCTGCTCAAGTACATCGAGGTGCTGGAACAGTGCCTTGGTAAAAAAGCGCAGAAAAATCTGCTGCCCCTGCAGCTGGGCGATGTGCCCGACACCTGGGCCGACGTGGAGGCGCTGGTCACGGACGTGGGCTACCGGCCGAGCACGCCCATCGAAACCGGTGTGAAGCGCTTCGTCGAATGGTATCTTGAGTACTACCCTTCTTAAGGTGCATTGACCCGCAGCGATGACCGGTCTGGTTTCGGCCAACCCAGTGTGGAAATCCCTCGCGTTGCAGGCGCAGGCCGCGGCGCGCGTCTCACTGCGCGAGCTGTTCGCCGCCGACGATCAACGCTGGCGGCATTTCCACCTGGAGCTGGACGGCTGGCTTTACGATTATTCCCGCCAGCACATCACCGAGGCCATCCTCACCGATCTGCTGCGGCTCGCCGGCGAGGTGCGGTTACCGGAACGCATCGCCGCCATGTTCCGGGGCGATGCCATCAACCTCACCGAGGGGCGCGCGGCGCTGCACACGGCGCTACGTTCCGGCTTTGCCGGTTCGGCCGAGATCCAGAAAGAAGTGCGCGACTCGCGTCGTGCGCTGTCCTCATTCGCCGCCGAGGTGCGCGCGGGAACGCAGCTCGGTTTCACCGGCCGTCCGTTCCGGCACGTGGTGAACATCGGCATCGGCGGCTCGGACTTGGGTCCGCTGCTGGTGTGCGATGCGCTGCGGGCGCAGTACACGGGCGGCATCACGCCCCATTTCGTTTCCAACGTGGACCGCACGCAGCTGCAGGATCTGACGCGCCAGCTCGATCCGGCCGAGACCCTGATCATCGTTTGTTCCAAGACCTTCACCACCCAGGAAACGCAGGCCAATGCGCGCGCCGCGCGCGACTGGATCGCCTCGCGCCTGGGCGAGGCGGCCGTGCCGAAGCATTTCGTGGCGGTGTCCACCAATGCCGCGGCGATGGATGCCTTCGGCGTGGCGCCGGATCGCCGCTTCACCATGTGGGACTGGGTCGGCGGGCGCTATTCGGTGTGGTCGGCCATTGGCCTGGTGGCCGAGCTGACGTTGGGCACGACCGTGTTCGAGGAGTTCCTGGCCGGCGCCAGCGCCGTAGACCGGCATTTCTCGCAGGCGCCGCTGGAGCGCAACTTGCCGGTGCTGATGGGCCTGATCGGCGTGTGGAACCGCAGTTTCCTGGGGCTGCCGACACTCGCGGTGCTGCCCTACGATCAGCGCCTGGCGCGCCTGCCGGCGTATCTGCAACAGCTGGACATGGAAAGCAACGGCAAGTCCACCACCCTGTCGGGCGAGCGCGTGGATTATGCGACGGCGCCGGTGGTGTGGGGCGAGCCCGGCTCCAACGCCCAGCACTCGTTTTTCCAGATGCTGCACCAGGGCACGCTCAGCGCGGCGCTGGACTTCATCGCACCGCTGCGTAATTCCTGGGGCGATGCGCTGGCGCAGGATCTGGCGCTGTCGAACTGTTTCGCGCAGGCGCAGGCTTTCGCATTTGGTCTGAATGCCGACGAGGTGGCGGCCAGCATGCAGGCCGCCAAGGCCAGCGAGGCCGACATCGCGCGGCTGACGCCGCATCGGGTCCACGAGGGCAACCGGCCCAGCTCGGTGCTGCTGTACGGCGAGACCAACGCCCGGAGCCTGGGCGGTCTGCTGGCGCTGTACGAGCACAAGATTTTCGTGCAGGGCTGCATCTGGGGCATCAACTCCTTCGACCAGTTCGGCGTGGAACTGGGCAAGAAGCTGGCGGCGGGTATTTCCATGTCGGGGAAGGGGCCGATCACGGGTCCGGGTTCGGCGGCGGTGGCGGAGCTGATCGCGTACGTCAACAGAACCCGCGCGCGCTGAAGCGGGGCTTTCGGGCTGGAGAAACGCTTGCTGATTTTCAGCGTTTGGGCGTGTACCGGACGCCCTGGATCCCATCGAAGTCCGCATCCTGGGTCCACAGAACGGCGTTGTGGCGCCGGGATGTCGCCAGCATGATGCTGTCGGCCATCGCGATGCGGTGTTGAATCGCCAGACGCGCCGCCTCCAGCGCGGTAGGAGCGTCGAGATCGATAACCGAACC
>JAFEGC010000022.1 GCA_018240265.1 Pseudomonadota bacterium
CGTCCGAGACCGTGATGTCCTTGGAATAATCGGTGGCCGATACCCACAGCCGCAGCACGTCCGCACCGAGGCTCTTGGTCACGGTCTGCGGCAGGATGACGTTGCCCAGGGACTTGGACATCTTGCGGCCCTTCTCGTCCACCGTGAACCCGTGGGTGAGCACGCCGTGATACGGCGCGCGGCCATGCAGCGCAACCGAGGTCAGGAGCGAGGAATGGAACCAGCCGCGATGCTGGTCGGAGCCTTCCAGGTACAGATCCGCCGGCACCGTCATCTCGGGGCGGCTCTGCGACAGGCAGTGATGCATGACGCCCGAGTCCATCCACACGTCCATGACATCCGTAACCTTGTCGTACTCGGCCGCGTCCGCGCCGATCAGCTCGGCGGCATCCGCGTCGAACCAGGCATCGATGCCGTCCTTCTGCACACGCTTGGCCACGGCCTCGATGATGTCCTGGGTTTTCGGATGCAGCTCGCCCGTAGTCTTGTGCACGAACAGCGGAATCGGTACGCCCCAGGTGCGCTGGCGCGAGATGCACCAGTCGGGACGATTGGCGATCATGTTGCTGATGCGCTGCTCGCCCCAGGCGGGCATCCAATCCACGTGCGCGATGGCCTCCAGCGCCGCCTTGCGCAGGCCCGCCTGCTCCATGCTGATGAACCACTGCGGCGTGGCGCGGAAAATCACCGGCGTCTTGTGGCGCCAGCAATGCGGATAGGAATGCTGGTAGTTCTCCATCTTGAGCAGCCGGCCGCGCTCCTTCAGCACCTCGACGACATGCGCATTGGCATCGAACACCTGCTCGCCGGCGAACAGCGGCGTGTCCGGCAGAAACCGGCCATCGCCGCCGACCGGGTTGTCCACTTCGAGGCCGTAGTTGCGGCCGACGATGTAGTCGTCCAGGCCATGTCCCGGCGCGGTATGCACGGCACCGGTGCCCGCATCCAGCGTCACATGCTCACCGAGCACCACCGGCACCCGCCGCTCGTAGAACGGATGCGTGAGCAACAGCTTGTCAAATGCCGCGCCCTTGGCCCAGCCCACGCGCTTGAAAGACCGAATGCCCAGCACCGCGGCCACCTTGTCCGTCAGCTCGGTGGCCAGCAGCAACCGCTCCGCACCGCTACCGAGATCGAATTCGATCAGCGTGTAGTCGAACTCCGGATGCAGCGCCACCGCACGGTTGGCAGGCAGCGTCCAGGGCGTAGTAGTCCAGATGGCGATGGCGGCCGCCGCGCCGCCGGTGGCGATACCCAGCCGCTTGGCCAGATCCGCCGCGTCCGCCACCGCAAAGCGCACGTAGATGCTGGGCGAAGTGCGATCCTCGTATTCCACTTCTGCCTCGGCCAGCGCCGAGCGGCAACTCAGGCACCAGTGCACCGGCTTGTAACCCTTGTACAAATGCCCGTTGCGGATGATGCCGGCGAAGGCGCGCAGCTGTTCGGCCTCGTAGCGTGAGGCCATGGTCATGTACGGGTTGTCCCAGTCGCCGAGCACGCCCAGGCGTTTGAAGTCGGTGCGCTGCGTATCCACCTGCTTCAACGCATAGTCGCGGCAGGCGGCGCGGAATGCCCTGGCGTCAAGCTTCTGGCCGACGCGGCCATGAGTCTTCTCCACCTGCATTTCGATGGGCAGGCCGTGGCAGTCCCAGCCCGGGATGTAGGGCGCGTCGTAACCGTCCAGCGTGCGCGACTTGACGATGATGTCTTTCAAGACCTTGTTGACCGCGTGGCCGAGATGGATCGAGCCATTCGCGTACGGCGGGCCATCCGGCAGGATGAAGCTCGGGCGGCCCTTGGCGGCGGCGCGAATCTTGGCGTACAGGTTCTCCTGTTCCCAGGCGGCAATCATCGCCGGCTCCCGGTTGGCCAAATCGGCCTTCATCGGAAAATCGGTCACCGGCAAATTGATCGTATTCTTGTAGTCAGCCACGCAGCACCTTAACCTCGTCAGCAAACCGCGAGCGCGGCGCGCGCCTGCGCCGCGTCCACATTCATCTGCGCCACCAGCGCATCCAGCGAATCGAAACGCACTTCATCGCGTAATTTTCGCACGAACTCCACCTCGATCGGCCGACCGTATAGATCGCCGTCGAAATCGAACACGTGCACCTCGAGCAGCGGTTCGACACCGTTCACCGTGGGCCGGGTGCCCAGCGAGGCCACGGCCGGGAGCGGCGCAGCCTCGATGCCGTGCACGCGTACAGCCATGATGCCCCACACCGGCGATTTGCGGCGCTTGAGCGGCAGATTCGCGGTGGGAAAACCGAGCGATCGCCCCAACTTCTTGCCATGTGCAACCCGGCCCGTCATGCGGTATCGCCAGCCCAGCAGGCGCGCCGCCTGGGTGTAATCGGCCCGCGCGAGTGCCGCGCGCACGCGCGTGCTGCTGATGCGCTCGCCTTCGAACGCAACGCCACCGATCTGCTCCACCTCGAAACCGAACTGCCCGCCCGCGGCACGCAGGGTATCCACCGTGCCCGCGGCGCGACAGCCATAGCGAAAATCCGGGCCGACCACCACGTGTCGAACGCCCAGGCCCTCCACCAGCAGCTCGCGCACGAAGGCCTCGGGAGTGGTGGCGCGCATGCGCTCATCGAAGCGCAACGTGACGAAGTGATCCACGCCCAGCGCGGCCAGGTGCGTGAACTTCTCGCGCCAACGCGTGAGCCGCGGCGGCGCGTCTTCGGGGTCCAGAAACTCCTTGGAACTAGGCTCGAACGCGAGCACCGCCGAGACGCAGCCCAGGGCCGCGGCGCGTTGCTTGAGCACGCCGATCATGGCGCGATGTCCCAGGTGCACACCGTCATAGTTGCCGATGGTCAGCGCGCAGCCCCGGGCTGCCGACAGATGGTCCCTGCCGCGAATCAGTTCCATAGGTCAATGTCGCACATGTCGCGGCCGCATCCCAGCCGCGTACAGCGCCACGAAATACACCACCGCCCCCACGATCACGCACAGCGCGGTCCGCGCCACGCGCTGCCAAGTATGCAGAGCGAACCAGTCGGAGAGATCCCCTGCCATCCACCACAGCACCGCCGCCATCGCCAGGCTAGCCAGCGCCACGCGCGCCAGCAAAGATCTCCAGCCGGCGGAGGGTTTGAGCAGCGAACGACGCCGCAATCCGCGATACAGCAGCGCCGAATTGACGCAGGCCGAGGTGCCGGTGGACAGCGCCAGGAAGGCATGCGGCGCCGGCACTGCCTTGAAATACGCCAGCGGTGCTACCACGGCCACGTTGAGACCGATGTTCACGCCCAGCGACACCAGGCTCACGCGCACCGGTGTGCGCGTGTCCTGGCGGGCGAAGTAACCTGGCGCCAGCACCTTGACGAAGCTGAATCCCAGCAGGCCGAACGAGTACGCCATCAGCGCGTAGGAGCTCATGATCACGTCGTGGTGGTTGAAACGGCCATGTCCGAAGAACGTCGCGGTGAGCGGGCCTGCCAGCATGAACAGCGCCACCGCCGCCGGTAACACCATGATGACCACCAGCTTCAGCGCCCAGTCCAGCGTGGAGGAGAAGCGCTGCGGATCCTCCGCGGCATGGTGTCCGGACAGGCTGGGCAGGATGACCGTGGCCAGCGCAATGCTGAACACGCCCAGCGGGAATTCCACCAGCCGATCGGCGAAGTACATCCAGGTAACACTGCCGGTGGCGAGGAAGGAGGCGATCTGCGTGTCGAGCAGCAGGCTCACTTGCGCCATCGAGGAGCCGAGAATGCCGGGCACCATGAGCGTGGCCACCTTGCGTACGCCGGGATGATCCCAGCGCCAGCGCGGCCAGCCCAGGAGTTTGAGTTTCAGCAGGAACGGCACCTGGAAGGCCACCTGCACCACACCGCTGACGAATACCGCCAGGGCCAGCACCAGCCCCGGGTTTGCAAAATGCGGGGCGATCCACACCGCCGCCACGATCATGATCAGGTTCATCAGCACCTGGGTGAAGGCCGGCGGCCCGAAGCTGCCATAGCTATTGAGTACCCCGCTCCCAAGCGCGGTGAGCGAGATGAAGAACAGGTATGGAAAGGTAAGTCGCAACATCTGCACCGCCAGGTCGTGGCGGCCACCGCCGTCGACGAAGCCCGGCGCGAACGCCCAGATGATCAGCGGCGCACCGATCACCCCGATCACGGTGATCACAAACAGCGCCAGCCCCAGAGTGCCCACGGCGCCGTTGATCAGTTCCTCGACTTCGCCATGCTCGTTCTGGTGCTTGTACTGGGACACCACCGGCACGAAGGACTGGGAAAAGGCCCCTTCCGCGAACAGGCGGCGCAGGAAATTCGGGATCTTGTAGGCCACCAGGAAGGCGTCCGCCACCGGGCCGCCGCCGAACAGCTGCGCCTGGGCCACGTCGCGCATCATGCCGGTGATGCGGGACAGGAGCGTGGTCAGGCCGACGATGGAGGTGGATTTGAATATGGCGCGGCTCATGGGCGGCGCACACTATACCAAGGCTCCCCAAGCCAATTTGGACTCAACATTGACAGGCGCGAGCCGCAGACCCAAAATACGCGGCTGATTTTTCAGGAGCCTTGCCTTGGCCAATACCAAATCCGCCGAAAAAGCCGCTCGTCAGGCCGTGGTTCACCGGGCTCGCAACGATGCGGCGACCTCGCGTCTGCGCAGCGCCATCCGCAAGGCGACGCTCGCCATCAAGTCCGGCAAGCACGCCGAAGCGACCGCCGCGCTCAACGAAGCCACGCCCATCATCGACAGCATGGTCAACAAGGGCATCATTCACCGTAACAAGGCCGCCCGACACAAGAGCCGTCTGAGCAAACAGGTTCGCTCGCTGGCGAAATAGCCCGCTCCCGGTACCGCTGCGCCGTCAAAGCGCGGCGCTCGTTCCGCGGCAAAGTATCCCGCTCCCGGCACCTGGCGCCGCCGCGCTTTCAAGGCGCGGCGCGTTCCCCGTCCGCGGCCGTGCGCGGGTGTCGTTCCAGAAAGCTCATGACGTCCTGCTTGAGCTGCGCTGTGCCCTCGCCCGTGGCTCCCGAGATGCGATACACCGGGCCCTTCCAACGCAGCCGCCGCACCAGCTCGCGGGTGCGGCGTTCCACTTCGCTCGGTTCCAGCAGATCGATCTTGTTGACCACCAGCCAGCGCTCCTTGGCCGCCAGTTCCTTGGCGAACTTTTTCAGCTCCGCCACGATGGTGCGCGCATCCTTGACCGGATCGGCCTCCGGGTCAGGTGGGCAGATGTCCACCAGGTGTAAAAGCACTCGCGTGCGCTGCAGGTGCTTCAAGAACCGGATACCCAGGCCCGCGCCTTCCGCCGCGCCCTCGATCACGCCCGGAATATCCGCCATGACGAAGCTGCGGCCATGGCCCACCGACACCACACCGAGATTCGGAAACAGCGTGGTGAAAGGATAATCCGCGACCTTCGGACGCGCCGCCGACACCGCGCGGATCAGCGTGGATTTGCCGGCGTTCGGCAGGCCCAGGAGCCCGACATCGGCGATCAGCTTGAGTTCCAATCCCAGCGTGCGCGCCTCGCCGGGCAGACCCAGCCCGGCCTTGCGCGGCGTGCGGTTGGTGCTGGATTTGAAGCGCGTGTTGCCCCAGCCGCCCTTGCCGCCCTTGCCCACCAGCAGGGTTTCACCGTCCTGGGTGAGATCGCCAAGCTGCTCGCCGGTGTCCAAGTCGGTGATCACCGTGCCGATGGGCACGGGAATGTGGATATCCGCCCCGCCGTGGCCGAAGCGGTCATTGCCGCTGCCCGGCTCGCCGTTCTTGGCCTTGTAGGTACGCTGGATGCGAAAATCCGCCAGGGTGTTCAGACCCTCGACTGCGTTCAGATAGACGTTGCCGCCATCACCGCCGTCACCGCCGTCCGGGCCGCCGAACGGCACGAATTTCTCGCGGCGAAAGCTCACGCAGCCGCGCCCACCATTGCCGGCCTGGATTTTCAGCGTCGCTTCGTCGATGAATTTCATGGATCAGCTCAAGCCTGCCGCAACCGCAAGCCACGAAAAAGGGGACGAACCGCATGATCCGTCCCCTTTGTATGACAAGCGTGGCCGCGGGAACATCCCCGCCGCCGGTGTCAGCCGCTTACGACGTTGACGTAGGTGCGCTTTTCCACACCGCGGGTCTTGAACTCGACCTTGCCCGCCGCCGTGGCGTACAGGGTGTGGTCGGTGCCGATACCGACGTTCACGCCGGGACGGTACTGCGTGCCGCGCTGACGGATGAGGATGTTGCCGGCCAGCACCTGCTCGCCGCCGAATTTCTTCACGCCCAGTCGCTTGGAATGGGAGTCGCGGCCGTTACGGGTGCTGCCGCCTGCTTTTTTGTGTGCCATGGAACTTGCTCCTAGAACTTCAGGCGACGATAGAGGTGATCTTCACCTCGGTGTAGGGCTGACGGTGCGTGCCCTCGCGCTTGTAATGCTTGCGGCGGCGAAACTTGACGATGCGCACCTTGTCGTTGCGGCCGTGCTTTTCCACGGTGCCGGTGACCTTGGCGCTGGCCAGGAAGGGCTTGCCGAGCTTCAAATCCGCGCCCGCGCCCACCAGTAGCACCTGGTCGAACGCAACGACAGCGCCCTGCTCCGCATCCAGCTTTTCGATACGGACGACCGCGCCTTCCTGCACGCGATATTGCTTACCGCCGGTGGCGATCACGGCATACATGTTTGAAAAACTCCACGTTCGAGCGGGGCCTGGCGGCCCGAAAAATAGCCGCGAAGTATACTGGATCATCCACCGACAGGTCAATTCCCACATGATTTCAGGAGCTTAGCGATGGCGTAAGGCAACGCGCTCGTCCTCCTGCTGCAAGCGCGCGACGAAGTCCGGCGCCACGGGGCTGGGCACTGCAGATCGCGAACATGAGGGCGATATTGCCGGGAGCTCGGACCGGCCGCGCACACGGATGAAGCTCAAGTTGCCCGGCGCGGCGCCGCTCGCGAGCGCGCCGCAGCCGCCACGCTTGCGGCGACAGCCGGAGCATCAGCCGCCACGAATCTTGGGTAACATGGCGCCATGTCATGAGCCAGCCATGCACCTAGAACGAATACGCTCCCTCGTCAGCGCAGATTTCGAAGAAGTCGACCGCGTCGTCCAATACCGTCTGCATAGCCCGGTCGCCCTGGTCGACCAGGTGGCGAGCTACATCATTCATGCGGGCGGCAAGCGCCTGCGCCCGCTCCTGGTGCTGCTGGCCGCCCGCGCCTGCGGGCACACAGGCAAGGACCACGTCGAAGCCGCCGCCATCATCGAGTTCATCCATACGGCCACGCTCCTGCACGATGACGTGGTGGATGAGTCCTCCCTGCGCCGCGGGCGCGACACGGCCAACGAGGTGTTCGGCAACGCCACCAGCGTACTGGTGGGCGATTTCCTGTATTCGCGCGCCTTCCAGATGATGGTGTCGCTGGACCGCATGCGCGTCATGAGCATCATGGCCGATGCCACCAACACCATCGCCGAGGGCGAGGTGCTGCAGCTCATGAATGCCGGCGATCCGGATACCACCGAGGCGCGCTACCTGGAGGTGATTTACCGAAAGACCGCCCGGCTGTTCGAGGCCGGCGCGCAGATCGCCGCCGTGCTGAGCGATGCACCGCCCGAGGTCGAGGAAGCGCTCAGCCGTTACGGCAAGCACGTCGGCACCGCCTTCCAGCTCGTCGATGACGCGCTGGATTACCAGGCCGACGAGGCCGACCTGGGCAAGCACCTGGGCGATGACCTGGCCGAAGGCAAACCCACTCTGCCTTTGATATATGCATTGCAGCAGGGTAATACCCAGCAGCGCGAGATGATCCAGTCCGCCATCCGCAACGGCAGCGTCGAGCAACTGGCCGAGATCACCCGCGCCGTTGCAAGCCTGGGAGGCCTTGCGTACACTGCCCGCCTCGCGCAAAGCGAGGTCGATCAGGCGCTTAAGTCCTTGGCGCCGCTCCCTCCCAGCCCGTTCGCCGATGGCCTGCGGCAGCTCGCGGAGTTTGCGGTCAAGCGCAAGCACTGATCGGGCAGCCGAATTCGGGGTGTAGCTCAGCCTGGTAGAGCGCTACGTTCGGGACGTATAGGTCGCAGGTTCAAATCCTGTCACCCCGACCAATGATAAGTAGGTCCGATGACCACAATGACCGGTTTCGAAAGGATTTTTCAAGCGCTGGAAACAACTGGCGTCAGATATGTAGTTGTCGGCGGGGTCGCCGTGAACCTGCACGGCTATCAGCGATTCACCAAGGATGTCGATATCGTCATTGAACTCGTCACCGACAAGGCGATCAAGGCGCTTGAAGCGTTACAGGCCATCGGCTACGTGCCTCGACTCCCCGTATCACTCTCCGATTTCGCAAATCCTAAAATCCGCGACAGTTGGATCCGCGACAAGGGCATGTTGGTATTTCAACTGTACAACGATCAAATTCATCAGACCGTTGATATCTTTGCCGAGTATCCGATGGATTTCGAGCTGTTGTGCCGTGACTCCGTTCCTATTCAACTGAGATCAGCGTCGCCGCGAATCGCATCGATTGATCACCTGATCCTGATGAAGCAAAAAGCCGGGCGCCCTCAGGACCTTGTCGATATCGACATGCTCAACAAACTCAAGGTGCTCATCGCCGAACGAGCCAAACTATGAACAGGCAGGTTTCTCCCGATCCTGTGATCGGCAGCTTTGCAGAAGCTGCAATCTTTCAGCTGCGTTTAGCATTGGCCTTGACGCCCCTACAACGCCTGCAAGACCTGGAATCGATGATTCAATTCAATGCCGATGCGGAAGCGCGCAATCCGGCGATCAAATGGGCGGCGGCGCAGTTGCGCGGTTGACCGCGGTTCCGGTGTGGCGATCATAAAGACTGCTAGAAATGGAAGGTGGCATCCACGCCGAGCATTCGGGGTTGACCGCGATGCCGATAGTCAAAGCCAAAGGCCTGTAGATCCACCGCACTCACGAGGTAGAACTTGTCGGTGAGATTGCGCCCCCAGACTCCCACCTCGTAACGATCATCGGCCCCATGGAAGGCGATTCGCGCCGCGGCCACCGCATAGGCCGGCTGGGCGATGCGATCTTCATTCAGCAGCTCAAAGTATTGCTTGGCTGCGTACGTACCATCCAGGTCGACAATCACCTGGCCACCCAAGGCATGAAACGCATCCGAATCGACGGCCAGAGTTCCCGAGGTTCGCGGAGCATCGGGCAGTTGATGCCCCGCAATATCGACCAACCCGCCCGCCACCGCGCCCCTCTGCACCTTGGTGTTGAGCAGACCAAGTCCGGCATGCAGTGTCAGGCTCGCGGCAGGCTTGGCGATCAGATCCAGTTCCGCGCCCACGATCCGGGATTTATCCAGGTTGATCAACGGCTGCTGACCTGTCGGGCGGACATCGATCAACTGCTGGTTCTTGTACTGGCAGTAAAAGACAGCGCCGTTGAACTGCAGGCGATTGGCCAGCCAGGCAGTCTTGAAGCCCATTTCGTAGGAATCCAGCGTCTCCGGCCTTACCTGTGTAAAATCCTCCGGCGTGAACAGGAATTGCGCATTGAAGGCGGCCGATCGGTAACCGCGGCTGTATCCAAGGTAGACCAGGCTTTTCTCGGTGGGCGTGTAGTCGATGCCCACGTGACCGGTCACCGCGGAAGTTTGGACATCCTGCCGGCGCGTCGCCGTAACCGCCGATTCGTATCCGGGCGTTCCGGGTATCAGCAGCGCCGGCCCGAAATAGCCTTCCGGCTGGTTGCCGAAGAAACCCAGGTTTGCGATGGGCACGCCATCCGGGCCGCGTAGCTGGTTGAGCGCATTCTTCTGTGCGCCGCTATCGTGGTTGTAGCGGACGCCGGCGCGCAGCTTGATCGTCTGCGATGCCTGGAACGATCCATCGGAATAGATCGCCCAGCTATTTCTGATCTGATCGAAGGAGTTGTAGTAACGGCAGCTCGGATTGATGGCCACGCCCGCGGGATATCCGAATCCGAAAGCGCCTGCGAAGAATGACGACGCCGCGCAGTCCTGGAAATTCACAAGGCCATCGCCGTCGAAATCGAGGAAGTTGAAGATTCGATTCTCGGTCGAATCGGGCATGGCTTCGTGCTGGTAATAGGCGCCGGCAATGAAGTCGAATCGTCCGTCCGTCGCCGACTTGATCCTGATGTCCTGGGTGACCTGCCGCGTCTTGCCGATGCCCACCATTTTCACGATATCGATCGGCGCGCCATCGGTTCCTTCCGGATTGAACAGCGACCCCTGGTCCCAGGAGGTGATGGAGGTCAATGCAAGCGCCGGCGTGAGCGACCAATCGATGGTCAAGGACGCCGCGTCATTGCGTTGCCTGCGCTTCGGCGTGCAATTCTGCGCCACCTGATCGTCCGCAAGGGGAATACCGTCCGCAGCGCCGGTGTTGGTGCGGAAATAGCCGGTGCCACCGATGCCGGTCGGGGCGATATCGCCCGCCATGATCGCGTAGTTCTGCGGGTTCTGTTCGCTCTTGGAAAGCCGCAACGTCGCGGACACCGCGTCCGATACCTTGAACAGCAGGGACAATCGGGCGCCCCATTGATCCACCCCTTCGAGGTCCGCGTGGCCGGGGAGGACGTTCCTGATGAAGCCGTCCGCCTTCGTATACTACGTGAATGCAAATCTCGCGGCCACGCGATCAGGGATCAGCGCGCCCTGCAGCGCGCCCTCGACCTCGCGCCGATCGTAGTTGCCGATGCCGGCCTTGATGAACCCTTCCGTGTCGAAGCGGGGCTTGCGAGTGATGAAGTTGATCGCGCCGCCGGGGGTGTTCTTGCCGTACAAGGTGCCCTGGGGTCCGCGCAACACTTCAACGCGCTCGAGGTCGAACATCTCGACCCCGAACAGCACGAAATTTCCCTTGTACACCTCGTCGATATAGCTTGCGACCGGGCTCGACTGGTTGGCGGAATAATCGAACATCGACACGCCCCGCAACGAGAAGATCGGGGTGCCCTCGCCGTTGATGCCGTTCACCTGCAAATTCGGTATTTGGGCGGCAAGATCCGAGGGAGAGTCGAACTTGGACTGAATAAGCTGATCCGCCGTGAGCACGGCGATCGATATGGGAACACGTTGCAGTGATTCCGAACGCTTTTGCGCCGTCACCACGATTTCCCCGAGCGAGTACTCGTCATTCGCGGGGGTGTCCGCAAAAGCGGTCACGGATGCCATGACCGCAAAGCCCGCCGCCCAGATTCGTGCCATCATGTTGGGTACTTCCGATGGTTTCAACGGGCCGTCCGGCCCAGGTTGACGAGGTAACAAATCACGTCTGCCCGCGCTGCCGCACTCTTGAGGCCGGTGAATGACATCGAGGTTCCGGGCACTGCGGCGAGCGGATCCGTGAGAAACCAGTCGAGGCGTTCAGGTGTCCAGCGTTGCCTCTGGGTCCGCATGGCGTCCGAGTAAACGAACCCTTTCGTCACTCCCGGCATGCGGCCCACCACTTCGGCAAGATTCGGACCTACCGGGCCCGGCTCCACGCCCTTCACCGAATGGCAGGCGGCGCATTTGTTGGAAAACATGCGCTCTCCGTTGAGGGCATCGCACGCAGACTCAGCATGCAATGCGGATGACATCATCAACGTGGCGACGAATATCCTAAGCGCCGAGCAAACCACCGCCCTCATCCGAGCAGGTCCGTGCTGAGCTCATGCGCAATGCGACTGCCGCAGCCGATGGCGCCATCGATGAATCCCCGCCAGCTTGCATCTCCGTACTCGCTGCCCGCCATGTAGATTCGTCCTTCCGTCTTCGCGAGTTCGAAGAAATACCGGCTCATGACACCGGGGCGCATGCCACTGTAGGTTCCTTGGGCGTACGGGTCGGCATTCCATCCATAGCTCGTGCTCCCCAGTACCTCAACGCTCGAGTCGAACCGCCGGAGCAAGGCCTGGACCGACTCCTCATCATTGCCGTCGACATCGGTGGCCTTCGGGCAGAATCCCACGATCAACGTCGAGGATTCCCCTTCGTGATAGGTCATGAAGTAACCGCGGGCCCGCTTCGCATTGCTTGCCAGCCATTGAATCTTGCCGAGCCGCCCCTTGACCTCGGCATACAGCTTGATGCCGCAGGGATTGAACCCGTTCCGGGAAACAGCCATCTTCCCCGCCGATAGCACCGGCTCGAACTGGATGGACTTCAGCAAACGAGGCGGCAGCGCCACCACGACCGCGCGGGCCGGTACGCGCTTGCCGTCGCGTGCGGTCACATGGACGACGCCGCCACGCTGCTCCACTCGCTGCACCGGCGCGTTGAGCCGGACCGTTGCCCTGCTGTCCGCCGCGATCTTGCGGACCAGAGCGCCGGCCCCGTCGGCCAATTTGAACCGATCGGCAGCATCCATGGCGATGTTCCAATGATTCATGCCCAGGGCCCAAACGCGAAGCATGTCTACGTAAGAGGATTGCTCTGCGGGGCAATGTGACAATGCCTCGAGCATCTGGACGAGGAAGCCGCGTTGCAATGGCGTGAGTTCAATCGCCTTGAAGCGATCCGCCGCCGACATCGCATCACGCGCCAGGATTTGCTTCCAGCAATACTGCGTGTCGTAGGGACGCTCCCAGACGGTTGGGAAAGACCATGCGCGACGTTCTGCGCGTTCTCGGCCAAGTACCATTGCAGATGACAGGCGAGACGCAATCGGTCATCGAGGACGCCGAACAACACCGGCCTCGCCCACTCGCCGCGGGCGGTGAGAATCTTGCGCGAACCGAAGTGACAGTCAAAGTGCCACAGACCGCCCACATACTCGGCCTCGTAACTGCGCACCTCACGGTGTTCGAGTCGCGCCTCGGCCCGGGCCGCGCCGGCCGTGTCGCGCGAACTCAAACGGCGTCGCTTCCACAGCGCCTGAGCCTTGCAGAAGCGGCGGATCGTGGAGTACGAGGGCAGCGGTGAGAGCTCCGGCTGGGACTTCTCGAGCGCACGCAGGTTGTCGGCGTGCAACTGGATGCTCCAGCTCGGATGGGCGGCGTATTGCGCCCGCAGCGCGGGCGCACATCTCCGCGGTGGTCCCCAACGCGGCCTCCAGCCGCAGCGCCATCTCGGCGCTGACGTCAGCGCGGCCCTTGAGCACGGCGGACAGCGCCTGGCGCGTAATGCCCAACCGGCGAGCCGCTTCGGTCATACCCAACCCCTCCGGCAGGTATTTGTGGAGCACCTCACCAGGGCGCGCCGGATTGTGCATTCGGATTATTCGCCGGGAATTCAAGACTCACACCGCCTTCCGCAGCGTCTCAGCCATGCGGGTCTGCCACCCTGGACCGGTCGCCTTCCAGCGCGCCAGCGTGTCAGGCGGCAGCCGGAGTGAAATCAATGTCCGCGCATGACCCGACTTCGGCCGACCGCGAGGCTTGAGCATGCGGGCAGCCGTGGCGGCGCCGAAGATTGCCGGCAAGACTTCGCGGGCCTTGCGCGCACGCGCAACGGTCTCCTTCGTCCAGGCCGGGTTGTCCCGATCTGCTCGCACCGGTTTACGCTTGCTCTTCATACCACCTCACCTCGCGCTTGTTGGCCTTGCGAAGGCTGATGACGTGCACGTTGCCGGACCTCGGGGTGAAGACCAGCATGTACAGCCGTCCTTCAATCAGGCCCAGCGCCTGGAAACGTCGCTCGCCATAGTCCTTGCGCATGTCCTCGACGATCAATGCGCCATCCCATTCGAACTCTTCCGCCAGTTCGAACGAAATGCCGCGCTGGGCGACATTGCGCTCATTCTTCGCGGCGTCGAATGTGATGCTCACTGATTTAGTGTATATACGTATATACGATATTTCAAGCGCGGAGGCAACTCGTTAGTTCTCTCCCATTCAATGGCTGGCCACCTGCGCCGCCCCGTCTGTAAACCGGCGTCGAAGTTCGACCATGCATCGGCATGAAAGGCGGATCATTCCGCTTTGTCGTAACTCCCTGAGTAGCGTAACGAATATCGCCATGCACCCTGGTCGCGATTGCATGCCGGTTCGGCCGGACTGCTGATCAATCGAGGATGCCGGTTGACATGCCAGACGACCCGGGCCTCGCGCAGCGTCAGCACTGCCTCGTCGATGACCCAGGAATACATCTGGCGCAGCACGGACATGGCGGTCCGGGTCGCCTCGATGCCAGCCCACCGGTCACCCGCGCCGGGCTGGCGCTCTGCCTGCGCGCAACCTACAGCCTGAACCGCACCCCCGCAAACACCGACAGTGGTTGCGCCGGAGAGACGGCATTTTCATGGGTCCAGTCATCCGGTTCAGGCCGGAACGCGCCATTGGGCTCGAAGGGATTGCTCGACAAGAACCCCGCCGTCGCATAACGCCGGTCGAACAGATTCGTCACCTTGACGAACAGATCGAGCCGCGGCGTCGGGTGGAAGGTACCCTGCAGATTCACCACCGCATAGCCGCCGATTTTTCCGGAACCCAGTATCGTCACGCCGTCGGGCACATTGGCGTTGTTCTCATCGCCGTGCAGGTAGAGGCCCGAGGAGGCGATCACCGAGCCGCCCAGCTCGAGCCGTGGGCTGAAGGCGTAATCCAGGCGCAGGCGCGCGTTGTGACGGGAAATCAGCGGAATCCGCGCGCCGCTGGGTACGATGATGTTCCCGTCCGCATCCGCGGTGCTGTTCGACTCGGCGTTGATCTCGAATGCGGTCCGGTAGGTGGCATCGACCAACGAATACGTCAGATGCCAGGTGAGCGCGTGCACCTTGCCGCCGAAGGCAAGATCGAGTCCTTGACGCCGCGTGGCACCGACATTGGTGAAGTAGCCCGCGCTGGTACTGGTCGCGACGAACTGGACGTCATGCACATTGCGGGTTTGGAATAGATTCACGTTCCAGCCGAACGCCTCGGACGGCGAAACCCGCGCGCCGATCTCCACGGTGCGGGAGATCACTTGTTCGAGATCGGGATCGCTGGCGAATTCGTTCGGCAGTCCGCAGGGCTTGTCGGGATCCGAGCAGCCCAGCTCGATCACCGTCGGTGCGCGCGTACTCTCGTTGTAATTGGCATACAGCGTCAGCCGCTTGCTGGGAGTAAACGTCAACCCCACCGACGGGTTGACGCGGGAATAGGTGTGATCGCCCGAGACCGGTTGGGATTCGTCGAAGCCATCACCGAAATCCCCGACGTCGTTATCCACGCTGAATCCGCTTAAGGTCTCGCGGATGCGGTTGTAACGCGCCGCCACCGTAATGTGCAGCAAGTCATTCGGCGACAGGGTATCGCTGATGTAAGCGCCGAAAATCCTGCTGACTCCGCCCACGGAAACCACCGTCTCCAGCGGATTGTTCGGGTCCGCGATCGGCACGGTCTGGCGCGTGTCGGTCAGGGTGGCGTATTGAAGAGACTGGGCGTAATCATGGATCGAGCGGTCGTAGCTTACGCCCACCGTGGCCTGGTTGTTCATCGAGCCGATGTCATGGGTGGCGGTCAACTGCAGACCTCCTCCCCAGGTTTTCTGGGTCAGCTTCGAGGAACGATCGACGCCGTTGGCGCAGTAGGCCACGTCTGCACGCGAGATGAACGCCTCGCAGCTGATGCCCGACCTCACGTACTCGTCCGACTGGTAATTGTCGTCGTTGACATCCCCGTTGTTGGTATGGGTCACGAGGTGCCGGTAATAGAGATTGCCGCTCAACAACAGGTCGGGACGCAGGAAATGCGAGCCGGTCACGTTGATGAAATTCAGCTTGTTGTGGGTGAAATCCGGCGCGCTGAAAATCGCCTGGCGGCGCACGGCCAGCATGCTCTGCGGCGTCGTGCCGTTGCCGGTGAGCTCGGTGTTGGCCCAGGCATAACTCAAGTCGAAATCCGTGTCCTTGGTCTGGTAGCCGACCTTGCCGAACAGCTGTTCCACCTTGCTCGGGGACAGATCGCGCCAACCCGTTTCCTGGAACAGATTCCCGGTGAGGAAATAATCGAAGGCGCCGATCGAACCGCCCCACTGAGCCTCGAAGGAGCGGCGATTGTACATGCCGCCCTCCGCCTGCAGTTCCGTGCCCGGGTAGTCATGTCCGCTCTTGGTCTGCACCCCCAGCGAGCCGCCCATGGTGTTCAGGCCGAATACCGGATTGGAGCCGGAGATCAGCGAGATGGTCGAAATGGCGGACTCGGGAATGAGGTCCCAGTTCACCGTATCGCCGAACGCCTCGTTGACCCGCACCCCGTCCACATAGACGGACAGACCCTGCGGTGTTCCCAGCAGCGGCGAGGCGGTAAAGCCGTGGTAGTTGACGTCCATCTGGAAAGGATTGTCCTGGCTCTCATTGACGGAAACACCGCTGAAATTGTTGTTCAGGAACTCCGTCAGACCGAGCGACTGCTGCTGTTTGAGCTGCGCCGCATTGCCGGACTGGACGTTGCCCGGGACCTGCTCCAGCGGCAAGCCGATGCCCGGAAGCGGCGCGTTCGCAATCACCACCACCCGCGGCAGTTCGCGTTGAGCGGCCGGATTCTGCAAGGCTTCCTGGTCATCGCCATCGGCCGCGCTCGCCGGGGTGCCTGTGAGCAATACCCAGCCTGCGCAGCAAAGCGCCAGCACATCAGTCTTGTCGAGCATTGGTATAGCTGAGATGAACGAATCCCACGCCAGGGTGGCGGCACTGTAGGGAAAACTGCATCCGGCGCCAGCCGCTACTACCCGACGGTCAGCAAGGCGCCAATGACCATCAGGGCCACGCCCAACCATGCCAGGGGAGAGACCGACTCGCCGAGCGCCGCAAACGCCAGCACCACCGCGATGGGAAGACTCAGCTTGTCGATGGGCGCGACGCGCGAGGCGGGTGCCAATTGCAGGGCCTTGAAATACGCAAGCCAGGAGATCCCCGTCGCCAGCGCCGACAACACCAGGAAAACATAGCTGCGCGCACCCACCGCCGGCAGGCTCCGGCTCTCGCCGCGTGCGAACACCAGGCCCCAGGCCAGCATCAGCACGACGGTGGTGCGAATGGCGGTGGCCAGGTTCGACGGCACATCCCGGACGCCGACCTTCGCCAGTACGGCCGTGGCTCCCGCCGCGAATGCCGACAGCAGTGCATAACCTAGCCAGGTCATCGTGCACCCCTTCCCCATGACTTCAGTCGCTGCACTTTAACTGATACATTCGGCGCCGGAGGTATCGATCATGCGCATCGCCATCCGCTTGCCAAGCCGCCTCGCGCTGGCCGCTGCACTGGCCGCTGCACTGGCCGC
>JAFEGC010000230.1 GCA_018240265.1 Pseudomonadota bacterium
AGTTCGGCACCACCGTAGGTACGGCCGTGGTACGAACCGCGCACCACCAGGATCCGGGTCCGCCGTGGCTGACCGCGATGGAAGTGGTAGGTGCGTACCAATTGCAGGGCTTCGTCATCGGCCTCGGAGCCACTGCTCATGAACCGCACCTTTGCCATATTGGGTGGCGCGCGTTGCAGCAGTTTTTCGCAGAACTCGATGGTCGGAATGTTGGCGAAATCCCAGGCGATGGTGAAATGAGCGAGGGTGGCCATCTGTTGCGCGGCCACTTGCGCCAATTCCTCGCGACCATGTCCGACCTGGGCCAGCCAGGCGCCGGCATGTGCGTCGAGGTACTCACGTCCGTCCGCATCCCAAACGGTGGAGCCCTTGCCCCGCACCAGGATCAACGGATCGGCGCCGCGAGGAAAGCCACTGGGGTGATGGACGACCTGGGCGTCGCGTGCGGCCCACTGTGCGGAAGTTGTCGTGGTCATCATCAGTTCGCCGTCGTGGTGAAGAGCTTGCTGATGATGCTCCAGTGGCCGTTTTCCTCCACCAGATGCATGAAATCCTGGAAATTCAGGCCCGCGAACCCCGACATGACGACCGTGGCGCTGGCGACGGAACCCTTGACCACCAGATTCTCGACCCGTGCCTGGTAAGCCGTGTTCCGCATCCCGGCGGCAGCCATTTTCTCCACGTCCGCCAGGAACAGTTCCGGCGTGCCGCGGATGGCCTGACCGGCGAGGAAGCCGGTCAGAATCCCCTGCGGGTGAAAACAGGGCGCGAGCCTGGCTCGATCCAGATCCCGCGAGCCATCGATATAAGTCTGCAGTACTGATTGCGGTGTGTTTTGTACCATGGTGGTCTCCTGTGATTCTGCAGTCAGGGGGTGCCGGTGGCCGCTACGCCCGTGCGTGCGGGCTGACGTAATTGCCCACCGCAGTGCGAAATGCAACGTTCATCCGGTTCCAGCCGTTGATCGCGATGATGGCCAGCGTCAGGTCGACAAGCTTCTTTTCGTCGAAATGGCGTCGCACCTCGGAATACAACTCGTCGGAGATGCCGTGCGCGGGAATCTGCGTGAGCGCTTCGGTCCAGGCCAGCGCGGCACGCTCGCGATCACTGTAAAAAGGCGCCTCACGCCAGGCTGCCAGCAGGTACAGGCGCTGCTCGGTCTCCCCACGGGCACGCGCATCCTTGGTGTGCATGTCCAGACACCAGGCGCAGCCGTTGAGCTGCGAAGCGCGGGTCTTGACCAGTTCGAGCAGTGACTCTTCGAGGCCGCTGCGGTGGACCTGGGTTTCGGTGCCGAGCATGGCCTTGAATGCGTCGGGTGATGCTGATTTGTAGTCGAGTCGCTGTTGCATGGAGTTCTCCTCGGGAGCGTTTCAAGAATGTATGCGCAGCGTCGAGCCGCATCAGCCATGATTCAGTAACTTCCGCGCCTCGATCGCGGCCTGTACCCGGTTCGCGACCCCGAGCTTGCGCAGCAGCGCTGAGACATGCGCCTTCACCGTGATCTCGGACAAATCCAGGGTGCGGGCGATGTTCTTGTTGGACATGCCCTCGGCCAACAGCGACAGCACGCGGCGCTGGCGCGAGGTGAGTTTTCTCGGCGTCTGTTCCAGTGTCGGTGATTGCGCTCGGCTGCGCCGGTCGCGCAGCGCGATGACGGCGGCTGCGGGCAGGTAGGTGCCGCCGGCCATCACGATGCGGATGGCATCGATCAACACCTGGCGCGGTGCCGACTTCGGCACATAGCCGGCGGCGCCGGCCATGACCACATCGCCCATGGTGGCCGGGTCGTCCACCCCGGACACGACGATGATGGGTGTGAGCGGGGCGGCCTGGCGCACTTGCATCAAACACGAAAGCCCTGACGCGCCTGGCAGGTTCAAATCGAGCACGATGAGTTCGAAGGCGGCGTCCGAGGTCACCTGTGTAATTACTTCCTCGCTGCAGCAGGCTTCGAACAGCGCCACCTGTGCGAAGGCCTGTGGCACGACCGCGCGCAAGGCATCGCGGTACAACGGATGATCGTCGGCGATCAGTATGCGCTTGACCGCCTCGCTCACTGCTGTGGCCTGGCTCATATCGCGCATCGTACGGCAGACCGGCACGCGAGCAAATCCGATACTTAAGTAGGGGGGGTGCGGTGGGCCTTATGACTCATTGGTATGATCGGCGGACTTCGCGATACTGGCAGACACCGGGTTTCCGACCGGAATCCAACAAGGGGATACCTCATGCAGTTGAATGTGTTCGCGCGGCGGAGTCTCGCCTCCATGACCGTGGCTCTGCTCGCTGGCAGCGCTGCGCTGTCCGTCCGTGCTCAGGAGGCGACCACCTCTTCAGATGTGCTCGAGGAAGTCGTGGTCACGGCGCAGAAGCGCGAAGAGAGCCTGCAGCGGGTTCCTGTGTCGGTGACGGCGTTGACGAGCACGCAGCTTGGCTCGATGAAGCTCGACAGCCCTTCCACGCTCACCGCCGAGGTGCCGAACCTGCAGGTCAACGGCATCGTAGGTGAAGGCTCGCCGCTATTTTCCCTGCGCGGCGTTTCGATGTTCGACTATTCGCTGAGCCAGTCGAGCCCGGTGGCGAGTTACCTGGATGAAGTGTACAAGGGCAACTTCGTGCTGTTCGGCGTGGAAATGTACGATTTGGAGCGCATCGAGGTGCTGCGCGGTCCGCAGGGTACCTTGTACGGCAAGAACACCACGGGCGGTGCCATCAACTTCATCACCAAAAAGCCGGGCTTCGATACGGAAGGCAACATCAAGCTCGGTGTCGGCAACTACAACAGGCGTGAGGCCTCGGGTGCGTTCCAGACCGCCATCGTTCCCGACCGGTTGGCGGCGCGTTTTGCCTTTACGTACACCAAGGCCGATGGCTTCATCAAGAATGTCCTGCCGGGGCATCCGGACATGGAGGGCGTGGACCAGTACGGCGTGCGCTTGTCGCTCCTGTACAAGGCGACCGATTCGCTCGACCTGATCCTGCGTCTGGCGACCAGCAAACAAAATCCGTACAACTACGCCATCATCGCCGGCCGGATCGGTGCAGACGGTATCGGCGGCGTGGGCTATTACCGCACCAGTGACGGCACGGCTACCGGTACGCCGCTGGCGGACGATCAGGTCGCGCAGAACTATACGCCGCGGCGCCGGCAGGAGAACAAGTCGGCTTCGCTCACCGCCAAGTGGGCGATGTCCGACCGCTATGCGCTCACCTCGATCACTTCCTGGGACCAGGGTCAGTTGTTCAATCCGGAAGGCACCGACGGCGCGCCGCTCGATATCTGGAAAATCCCTTACTTCGGCAAGACCCGGCAGGTCACGCAGGATCTGCGCCTGTCCACCACTGGCAACGATGCGCTGAGCTTCATCTTCGGTGCGTACTACCAGCACGAAGTGATCTTCAACTCCACCGAAAACCGGATTTTCAACTTCCTCGACTACAACGGCGATGGTGCGATCAACTACCACGACTGCGTCGATTCGTCCTACACCAACCCCAGCGCCGTTCCGGGTTTCGGTTACGTGAACGGGGCGTTCATCAATTTGACTTGTAACTACTACAACCAGTTCGATCAGATTCGCAACAGCTGGGCGCTGTATTCGGATGGCAGCTATGCCTTCAACGACCAGTTCAAGCTGCGCGCGGGCCTGCGCTTCAATCACGACAATGCAGCACAGAAAAATGCCATCGACCAGTTGCGTGGACCGGACGAGGTGCCCATCGCCAGCATTTTCAACGATGGCCAGTGCATCGCGGGTGACCCGACCATCGTATGTCCGCTGCTGACGCTGCCAGGGTCCCCCGGCTATGCAGCCGCGGTCAATACCAGTCGCAACCAATCGGCCCACAACACGGACTTCACCGGGCGGCTGGGGTTCGACTACACGCCGACGACTGACAGCCTGATCTACCTGAATCTGAGCCGCGGCTATCGCAGCGCTGCTTTCAATGCGCAGTTCCTGTTCACCCCGACGGACTTCACCACGGTGAAGCCCGAGACGCTGGATGCAGCCGAAGTGGGGTTCAAGAGCACCTGGCTGGGTAACCGGCTGCAGTTCAACGGTGCGTTCTTCCACTACCAGTACAAGAACCAGCAGATCGTCAACGTCTATCCCAATGGCCAGCAGCCGCTGATCAACCTCGGCAAATCGAAGATCGATGGCGCAGAGCTGGAACTGGTCACGCGGCCGGCAAGGGATCTGACGCTGCGTGCAGGGCTGGGGATCCTCAAGACCAAGGTGCAGGAAGGCGTGCTCGCCAGTGGCGACATCTCCGGCAATGAGCTGCCCAATGCGCCGAAGGTGTCCGGCACTTTGAGCGCCGATTGGGATGCCTGGCACAGCGATGCGCTGGCGTTGACCTGGCATGTGGATGCCAGCTTCACTGGCAGGCAGTTCCTGGCGCTGCCGAACGAGAGTGCGATTACGCAGGATTCCTACCACCTGCTCAATTCGCGCATTACGCTGCACGGCCCGGACTCGAAATGGGAGGTGGGCATCTGGGGCAACAACCTGGCCGACAAGTTCTACCTGACCAACGCGGTGGACGTGCAGGGCTTCGGCTTCGACTACCGGCACCGTGGCCTGCCGCGCATGTACGGAATCGATGCCACCTACCGCTTCTAACCTGAGCCACGTCGCCGGCTCCACCGCGGTGCCCTTGCAGCACCGCACGGTGGGGCAGGCGCTGGCTACCGCGGTGGACCGCTGGCCGGACCGGCCGGCGCTGATCGTCACCGAGCAGGGGGTGCGCTGGAGTTTCCGCGAATTCGCCGAGCGCGTGGCCGGGCTGGC
>JAFEGC010000231.1 GCA_018240265.1 Pseudomonadota bacterium
TCCCGATGAAGGAGGAGGCCTCATGCAGCTGGATCTGAGTGGACATCATGTGGAAGTCACGTCGTCGATGCGCAGTTACGTGTTGAAGAAATTCGAGCGCATCGCGCGCCATTTCGATCAGGTGATCGACGTACACTGCGTGCTCACCGTGGAGAAGCAGCGCCACAAGGCCGAGGCCACGGTGCAGCTGCGCGGCTCCAAGCTGTACGCCGAAGCGACCATGAGCGACATGTACGCCGCCATCGATGCGCTGGCGGACAAACTCGACCGCTGCGTCAAGAAACACAAGGAGAAGATGTCCGATCATCACGCAGGAGAGGTGCTGAAGGCGCGCGATGCCGAAACCCGGGCGCGCGCCTCCGAACCCTGACGCGCCCGCAATGCCCGGCGATATGATCACGACCCCGCGCACCGGGGGGCATCGTCCATGCGCCTGATCATCGTCAGCGGCCTGTCGGGCTCGGGCAAGAGCGTGGCTCTGCACATGCTGGAGGATCTCGGCTTCTACTGCGTCGACAACATCCCGGCGGCGTTGTTGAAGCCGTTGATCTCCCACAATCTGCGCGGACCCGAACCCACCTATGCGCGCACCGCCGTGGGCCTGGACGCCCGCAACCGCCCCAGCGAGATCGCCACCGTCCCGGAGGTGGTGCGCGAGCTGCGCAGCAGCGGCATTTCCTGCGACGTCCTGTATCTGCACGCGCGGGACGAGGTGCTGCTCAAGCGCTACGGCGAAACCCGGCGCAAACATCCGCTGAGCAGCGACGGCGTGGGTCTGCGCGAGGCCATCATGGCCGAGCGCGAGGTGCTGGAGCCCATCACCGTGGCGGCGGACCTGGTCATCGACACTTCGGACATGGGCGTGCATGTGCTGCGCGAGCTGGTGCGCGAGCGCATCGAGCGGCGGCGCGACGGACGGCTGTCACTTCAGTTCGAGTCCTTCGGCTTCAAGTTCGGCATTCCGGGCGATGCCGACTTCGTGTTCGACGTACGCAGCCTGCCCAACCCGTACTGGGAACAATCGCTGCGTGATCTGTCGGGCCAGGATGCCGCCGTGGTCGCGTATCTGCAGGGACATCCCAGCGTGCAGAAAATGATCGATGATCTGATCACCTTCCTGGACCCGCGCATGCCGGAGTTCGCCGCGGCCAACCGCAGCTACCTCACCATTGCCATCGGCTGCACCGGCGGCCGGCACCGCTCGGTGTACATCGCGGAGCGGCTGGCCGAGCATTTCCGCGACCGCTTCCCGCAAGTGCTCACCCGGCACCATTCGCTGGACCGGCACTAGTCTAGTGGCGGTTCAGGCTGTCCGCGGCTGGTCTTCCTGCAGGGCGCGCGCGACGCATACGCCTGCGCGTGGGGCGGAGCGCCTCTCGATGCGCAGGAATTCCCGCAGTTCATCGCTGCGTCGCAGGCCATCCGCGTAGCCCAACGCGATCAGCTCGCGCGTGAACGACTGCTCGAACAGCATGTAGCTGATCAACTGCCGGCCACCGCTCCCCTGCGCGCCCAGGGTGCGCAGCAGCGCGCGCAGCGCCAGCGGCAGCTCATGCCGATGCCGGCGCGCGATCTCACCGATCTCCTGCGAGGGCGTCATCACCAGCGATTCGATGCGGCGCAGGCGGCGCTCCACGCCGTTGGGCGCATCGATGCTGTCGTTGATGCTGTTCATGCGCTCGATGTCAGCCACGATCTGGTCCATGAACAGCGTGTCGAGCATGAAACCGAACAGCTGGCCGAAACTGGGCTCCGCACCCGGCTGGCGCGCCACCGGCCCGCGGCCCTGCGGCTCGCGCACACCGATCACCAGCAGCCGTTCCGCGCCCAGGTGAAGCGCGGCGCTGAGCGGCGCGGTCTGACGCATGGCGCCGTCGCCGAAGTACTGCCCGCCGATCATCACCGGCCGGAACAGAAAGGGAATGGCCATGCTCGCCATCAGGTGATCCAGGGTGAGCTGCACTGGCACGCCCTTGCGAAACGCCCGCTGCCACGGCTCGATATCGGGCGGGCCCTGGAAAAAGGCCACCGAGTCGGCATCCGCATAGCTGGTGGAGCACACCGCCACGGCGTGCAGGTGCCCACGATTGAGACTGCGCGAGATGCCGGCGAACTCCATGCGCCGCCGCAGCAGCGTCCACAACGGCGTGTTGTCGAACACGGCATGGGGCGAGGGCACCAGCCAGCCGCCGGTGAGCAGCGCCAGCATCCAGTGCAGGCCGGCGCGCAGCATGCTGATCGAGTCGGCGCGGATCACCTGCGAGACTTGAAAGTTGCGCCACACCTGGTCGATGGCCAGCACCGCACGCCGGAAGTGCGCGGCATGCGAGGCCAGCACGATGGCGCTGACCGCGCCGGCGGAGGTGCCGGTGATCACCGGAAACGGACAGGGTGCGCCGCGCGGCAGCAGCTCGGAAATGGCCTTCAGCACCCCCACCTGGTAGGCCGCGCGCGCACCGCCCCCGGTGAGGATAAGACCGACGCGCGCGGGATGGAGCATCGAGGATTGCATGACCTGATCCTTATCCTAGTATGACACTGGCCGGCTCGGGATTCGTGACGCGGCTCACGGCACGAGCATGCACTCCGAGCCGCCGGTCTCGGCCTTACGCTAGCTCAGCGCCTCGATGGCATCGTCCAGGCCCGCCAGCGTCAGTGGATACATCCGGTCCTCCACCAGCTTGCGGGTGATGGCTATGGACTGCGTGTACCGCCAGCGCTCCGCGGGCTGGGGGTTGAGCCAGGCGAACTTGCGGTAGTGGTGCAGCAGGCGGCCGAGCCAGACCCTTCCTGACTCCTCGTTCCAATGTTCGATGCTGCCACCCGGCTGTTCGATCTCATACGGGCTCATGGTCGCATCCCCGACCAGGATGAGCTTGTAGTCGGCATGATAGGTGCGCAGCAGCTCGTCCGTGCGCATGAACTGCGCATGGCGGCGCCGGTTGTCGCGCCACAGCTTCTCATAGATGAAGTTGTGAAAGTAAAAGGATTCCAGATGCTTGAACTCGCTGCGCGCGGCCGAGAACAGTTCCTCGCAAATGCGCACGTGATCGTCCATCGAGCCGCCCACGTCCAGCAGCAGCAGCACCTTCACCGCGTTGTGGCGCTCGGGCACCATCTTGATGTCCAGCCAGCCGCCGGATCGGGCCGTGGAATCGATGGTGTCGGGCAGGTCGAGTTCGGTGGCGGCGCCGCGCCGGGCGAAGCGCCGCAGGCCGCGCAGCGCCAGCTTGATGTTGCGCGTACCCAGTTCCACCTGGTCGTCCAGATTCGCATATTCACGCCGGTCCCAGATCTTGACGGCGGATCGGTTGCGCGACCCCTCCTGGCCGATGCGCACACCCTCGGGGTTGTAGCCATAGGCGCCGAACGGCGAGGTGCCGGCGGTGCCGATCCACTTGCTGCCGCCCTGGTGCCGCCCCTGCTGCTCCTCGAGACGCTGCTTTAACGTCTCCATGAGCTTCTCCCAGCCGCCCAGCGCCTGCACGCGGGCCTTCTCCTCCGCGCTCAAGGTCCTTTCGGCAAGTTTGGTCAACCAGTCGGCCGGCAGATCGCGGGTCAGCACCGCGAAGCCCGCCTCGATACCCTTGAAGAACATGGCGAAGGCGCGGTCGAACCGGTCGTAGTAGCGCTCGTCCTTGACCAGGCAGGTGCGCGCCAGGTGATAGAAGCGCTCGGGGCTTGCCTGTGCAATGCCTGCGGCGAGGGCTTCCAGCAGGGTGAGAAACTCCAGGATCGACACCGGCACGCCGGCCGATCGCAGCAGGAAAAAGAACTTAACGAGCACTGCGTCGATGCAGGAACAGGAGCTGCTCGAACAGGTGTACGTCCTGCTCGTTCTTCAACAGCGCCCCGTACAACGGCGGAATCGCCTTGTGGGTATCGTCGGTGCGCAGCGCCTCGGGCGGGATGTCCTCGGCCAGCAGCAGCTTGATCCAGTCCAGGAGCTCGGAGGTCGAGGGCTTTTTCTTCAGGCCCGGCACTTCCCGCACCTTGAAGAAGGTGGACAGTGCCTCGCGCAGCAGCTCCTGCTTGAGCTTCGGATAATGCACCTCGACGATGCGCCGCATCGTCTCCTCGTCCGGAAAACGGATGTAATGGAAGAAGCAGCGGCGCAGGAACGCATCGGGGAGCTCTTTTTCATTGTTGCTGGTGATGATGATCAGCGGCCGGTGCCGGGCGCGCACCGTCTGGCGCGTCTCGTACACGTAGAAGTCCATGCGGTCGAGTTCACGCAGCAGATCGTTGGGGAATTCGATGTCCGCCTTGTCGATCTCGTCGATCAGCAGCACCGGCCGCGTCTCGCACTCGAACGCCTCCCACAACTTGCCCTTCAGGATGTAATTGGCGATGTCCTTGACGCGCGAATCACCGAGTTGCGAATCCCGCAAGCGGGATACCGCATCGTACTCGTACAGACCCTGCTGCGCCTTGGTGGTGGACTTGATATGCCACTCGAACAGCGGCATGCCGAGCGAGCGCGCCACTTCCGAGGCCAGCAGCGTCTTGCCCGTGCCCGGTTCGCCCTTGATCAGCAACGGGCGCGACAGCGTCATGGCCGCGTTCACCGCGGACCTCAGCTCCTCGGTGGCGACGTACTGGTCGGTACCCTGGAAACTCGGCTGGGTCATCTCGAACGCTTCAATTGCGCGTGACGCGCAGGATCTGCAGGGAATTGGTGCCGCCGGATACGCCCGACAGCTCGCCCTTGGTGAGGATCACCAGATCGTTCTCCTCGACCAGCTTCAGCTCCAGCAGCAGGTGGAACACCGAGAAATACAGCACCTCG
>JAFEGC010000232.1 GCA_018240265.1 Pseudomonadota bacterium
TGATACTTGCCGCCCCAGGCGTTGAACGTGAAGGCGGTGGCGAGCAGGCCGCCGCGATCGTTCACCAGGAACGTGGGGCCGGAATCGCGCGTCCAGGAGTCATCGATGGGCAGTGCGATCACCTGCACCGGCGGGCCGCATTCGCGCCGCGCTTCTTCGGCCAGATGCGGTGGCGCTACCATCATCAAAGGCTCGAATCCAGCGATGGTGCGGGCCAGACGCGCGTAGTCGCGTTTCACCGCGGCGAGTTCCTCACCCCAGATGCTGTCGCGACAGGGCCAGGCCATCCAGGTCGCGGCATGGGGTTCGAATTCCGCGGGCATGCGCCAGCCGGACGCGGCGGCCTCGAAGGGATGGCGATCCGAAGCAGCGAGGGACTCGGGCACGGATCCAACCGATTACCGGAGCAGAACCGGATTGATCTGCGCCGTCACCGGCGCCGACAGCAGGGAATTCAGCAGCAATAGGAAATATTTCATGATCACGAAAGCCTAGCGGCATCGGCCACCGCCGGCAATTGCCCCGATGGCTACGCGCCGGTCAGCGGGTCTGCGGCCAGAATGGCCTTGGCCGCAATGCAATGTCGGCCGGCAGCTGTACCGTGCCGTGCGGCGCCAGCCCTGCCGCTTCGGCCTCGTCCGTGTCCAGATGCAGTTCCAGCCGATAGAAGGGCGAAACGCGCACGCGCACGCGATCGAATTTCACCGTGCGCTCGCCATCGTGCAGCGTGATGTCCACGTCATCGCCGTCTTTCAGACCCAGCACCACCGCATCGGCCGTGCTGGAGTGCAGATGGCGCAGGGCGCGGATCACGCCGCCGTGGATAGCGAGCGAGCCCAGCGGCCCGATCAGCGTGATGCCGGGCGTGTCCTGCAAATGTCCCGACTCACGTAGCGGCGGATCGAGGCCCAGGTGCGCCGCGTCGGTACGCGCCAGCTCCACCTGATCTTGGTCGCGCGCCGGCCCCACGACCCGCACGTTGTCCAGCCGTCCCTTGGGGCCGACCAGCGTCACGCACTCCTGGCTCGCGTACTGGTCCGGCTGCTGGATGGGATTGCGCACCTGCAGGTGATGATGCGGTCCGAACAGAATATCGATGGTGCTTGAAGACAAGTGCACATGCCGCGCCGATACCGCGACGCGGATCACCGGTGCCGCGGCGTCGGGCCGAATGTAGGTGGAGTGGTGGGACATGGGATCGGTATCCGACTGCAGACTTTACGATGACGTTCGTACGTATGCGAATACGCGTTTTCCGCCGATCGGAACCCGGGCGTTTGGCTTGTCGGCTCCAGCATCGCTATGGCACGATATATTCACAGCAATATAACGTAAAGCGGGAATATCTTGATGAGCAGACAGATCGGATGGGCGATTGCAGTGTTGTGCCTGGCGGGCGCGGCGTACGCGGACGAAGAGGTACCGCTACTGGGGGCGGTGACCGTGACCGGCACGCGACTGGTGTCGAGCGAACCTTCAACCACGGTGGTGACGACGCAGGACTTCGAGCGTTTCAATGAGCTGCGGCTCACCGATGCCTTGTCGACCGTGTCAGGCCTGACTCCCACGCCGGGGGTCCGTGGCAGCCCGCGCGGCGAGTCGCGCATCTACCTGCGCGGGTTCGACGGTCTGCAGACGCCGTTCCTGGTCGATGGTGTGCCGTTCTACGTTTCCTGGGACGGCGAGCCCACCGACCTGGATCGTTTCACGCTGTTCGACCTGGCGGCGGTTGAGGTGTCGAAGGGTTACACGCCGGTGGCCTACGGTCCGGGAACTCTGGGCGGTGCCATCAACCTGGTGACACGCCGCCCCACGCGCGACTTCGAGTCGAACGTGGCGGGCAGCATCATCACTGATCGAGGCGGCGTGAACGGCTACCAGGCCGACGGCAACCTGGGTCTGCGCCATGGCAATTTCTACGCGCAGCTGGGCGCATCCTTTCTGCGGCGCGATTCGTGGGATCTGCCCTCGAGCTTTGCGCCGGCTGGCCCGGCCGTCTTCAATCCGTTGCAAGGTAACGTGCAACCGTCGGGCGAGCGGTTGCGTTCGTACTCGAAGGATCGCAAATTCAGTCTCAAGCTCGGCATGGAGGCGGGCGAAGGCAGCGAATATGCGCTGGCCATTTACGACCAGCATGCCGAGAAGGGCGTACCGCCGTACGCGGGCCCACCCAACCCGAACCAGCGCTTCAACTATTTCGACTGGCCATATTGGAACAAGCGCGGCATCTACTTCCTGGGCCAGACGGCGATCGCACCGGGTATTTCACTGCGCACCCGCCTCTACTACGACAAGTTCGGCAACAGCCTGTATTCGTACGATAACCTCACCTACTCGACCATGCTGACACGCCGCGCCTTCCGCAGCGAGTACGATGACCACTCCACCGGTGGCAGCGTGGTGCTCGATGCCAAGCTCGGTCCGGGCATGCTCTCGCTCGCCGGGCATTTGCGCAA
Organism: Pseudomonadota bacterium; assembly: GCA_018240265.1. Classification (GTDB taxonomy): domain Bacteria; phylum Pseudomonadota; class Gammaproteobacteria; order Steroidobacterales; family Steroidobacteraceae; genus TMP-86. The sequence continues at coordinate 2,457 of JAFEGC010000232.1, forward strand.
CGATTATCACAAGGACATCCAGACCTATCCGGTGCGCATTCCCGCCACGTTGTATTTCCAGGATCGCACCTGGTCGGCGGGGGCGGAGTACCGTCTGCCGCTGGCCGAGCACTATGAAGTGGCCGGCTCCATCAGTCGCGATTCGCGCAAGGCGATCCAGGCGCAGGACCAGAATCTGGCCGGCGCCTCCTTCGCGCTCGGCGATCAATCCGCCACCAACTTCCAGGGCCAGGTCATCTGGCGCGTCGATTCCCAAAGCAACGTGCACCTGAGCGCCTCGCGGCGCGGGCGTTTTCCCAGCCAGTTCGAGCGCTACTCGTATCGCCTGGGCTCGGCCATTCCCAATCCGGATCTGAAACTGGAACGTGCCACCACCTTCGACCTGGGCTATACCGCCCTGCTGGGCGAGGAGCGCATCGAGGCCTCGGTGTTTCAGAGCCGGCTCAGCGATCTGATCCAGGGGGTGACCGTGTCGCCGGGTGTGATCCAGAACCAGAACGTGGGCGATGCGCGTTACACCGGCGTCGAGTTCGGGGGCAGCGGGCCCATCGCCGACCGGCTGCGCGCCGGTATCAACTACACGTATCTCAACCGAGTCTCGCTGACCACGCCGCCGCACATCCTGTTCGGCGTTCCGCGTCATGCGGCCTTCGTATACCTGGAATGGCATCCGCTGGAGGCGCTGGAAATCGTGCCCTCGGCCACGGTGAACTCCGGCCGTCTGACCTCGGATGTGGCCTCGGCCAACGGCGAGCCGGTGGGCGGATTCACCACCCTGGATTTGCGGGCGAGTTATCGGCTGTCGCCGGTGTGGCGGGTGGAATTGGCGGGGCGCAATCTCGGTGACCGGTTGTATCAATTGGACCTGGGCTATCCGCGCGAAGGGCGCTCGGTCAGCTTCGTGGTCCGGGGAGACTTCTGATGTTGCGAAGCATGCATGGGTTGTTGTTGGGGTGTGTGGTCATCGCGGGGCCGGCGCTGGCGGATTCGCCCGCCGCGCCACAGGCTGCGTCGAAGGCGGCGCCGGAGGCCGCGGTACATGCGGCATCACCCGCGGCTAACTCCGCCGCACTGCCGGCCGGCTGCGACACCTTTTCCTGGAATGTCTCCGCGGAACTGGCGCTGTTCGCCCAACCGGGCACTGCCATCGCGGCGGGGGCGGATGCCAAGCAGGCGCCGACCGTCCAGGTCGGGCATCTGTACGCGGTGGGCTTGGTCGAGCAGGCCAAGGTGAACTTCGCCCATACGCCGGGCAAGACGCGCCTGGCGGATGGCGCGCACGGTGGCCTGCTCGCGATCCGGCTCACCGCTGCAGGCAAGTATCGCGTGACCATCGACAAGCCCTCATGGGTCGATGTCACCGACACGGGTGCGCTGGTCAACTCCAACCAGTTCCAGGGGCGCCCCACCTGTCCGCTGATCCACAAGAGCGTTGAGTACACGCTGCCGGCCGGCAAACTCCTGCTCATCCAGTTGAGCGGCGAGACGAGCCAGACCGTGCGTTTGGCCGTGACGCCGGTGCCGTGATTCGCGCACGAGGCGGCGCATTGTTGCTCGGCCTAGCCATGGCCGCGCGCGTCATTGCCGCTGACGCGGGCGCCGGGGCGCAGCCGGTGCCGCGCGACCTGCTGCAGCGCGCGCCGCCGGGCTTGCCGGCTTCGCTCCATGCTCGCTTCGATGCCGGCCTTGCGATATTCAATACGCCGTTCCAGGCCGGGGCAACGGTGCCGCGTCGCGTGTCGGGTCTGGGGCCGCGCTACAACTCCGAGGCCTGCGATGCCTGCCACAACAGCGGTGGGCGCGGTTCGGTGCCCGAAGGCCCCGAGCAACCCGTGCAGGCCACGGTACACGCGCGCGTTCGCGATCCGAACACCGCATCGTCCCGCGCATACGTGATGCGGCTCGGTGCCATCCCAGGCATCGCCGCCGATGCGCGCGTGCGCGTGATCTGGTTCTCGCGCGAGGGGCGGTATGCAGACGGTGAGCCGTACACGCTGCGCGAGCCGCGGCTCGAGCTGTCCATGCCGCGAGCCGATCTGATGGAGATCGAAGCCACTTCATTGCGCATCCCGACATCGTTGGCGGGACTGGGGTTGCTGCAAGCCATTCCGCAAACTTCGCTTTGCCCCGCGACTGGCCACAACACTGATGGGTTGACCGGTCGCTGCGCGCTGGTACGCGATGTCCACGGCCGGCTGCGGATGGGGCGTTTCGGCTGGAAGGCGACGCAGGCCGATGTGGAGTCGCAGACCGCCGATGCGCTGGCGACGGAAATGGGCATTGTCACGCGCTGGCATGCGCCGCCGG
>JAFEGC010000233.1 GCA_018240265.1 Pseudomonadota bacterium
GCTTGTCGCCGAAGGTGTCGATGAGCTGGGTGAGTTCCTGCTTGATGACCTCCAGGAGCCGAGCCGGGCGCGCCAGGATGTCCGACAGCGCAATGATCTGCGCCAGCAGCTCTTGGTACTCGGCCACGATCTTGTCCTGCTCAAGACCCGTGAGCCGATTCAGGCGCATTTCCAGGATGGCCTGCGCCTGTTGCTCGGTTAACTTGTAGCCACCCTCGACGCTGCCCAGCGGTTGTGTTTCGCCGTCGGGGCGGGTGCTGATCGCCCCGGCGCGCGCCAGCATTTCAGGCACCGCGCCGGAGCGCCACACCCGCGAGGTCAGCGCCACGCGCGCCTCGGCCGGCGAGGGCGAGGCCTTGATGGCGGCGATCATCTCGTCGATGTTGGCCAGCGCGATGGCCAAGCCCTCCAGGATGTGGGCGCGCTCACGCGCCTTGCGCAGTTCGAACACCGTGCGCCGCGTGACCACCTCGCGCCGGTGGCGAAGGAATGCCTCCAGCATTTCCTTGAGGCTCAGAAGTCTGGGCTGGCCATCGACCAGCGCCACCATGTTCACGCCGAACACCGTTTCCATCGGCGTCTGCGCGAACAGGTTGTTGAGCAGGATCTCCGGCACCTCGCCGCGCTTCAACTCGATGACCACGCGCATGCCGTCCTTGTCGGACTCGTCGCGCAGCCCGTCGGCGGCGATGCCCTCGATGAGCTTCTCGCGTACCAGGTCCGCGATGCGCTCGATCAGCCGCGCCTTGTTCACCTGGTAGGGAAGCTCGGTAATGACGATGGCCTGGCGCTCGCCCTTGCCGATGTCTTCCACGTGGGTGCGCGCGCGTACGTGCAGCCGGCCGCGGCCGCTCTTGTAGGCGGCGACGATTTCCTGCGCGCCGTTGATGATGCCGGCGGTGGGAAAATCCGGGCCCGGCACGATCTGCATCAGCTGCGCGAGCGAAAGCTCGGGGTTGTCGATGAGTGCAATGCAGGCCGCCACGATTTCGTTGAGATTGTGCGGCGGGATGTTGGTGGCCATGCCCACGGCGATGCCGGAGGAGCCGTTAACCAGGAGGTTCGGCACCTTGGCCGGCAGCACCGCCGGCTCGTGCTCGGATTCGTCGTAGTTGGGGACGAAATCCACCGTCTCCTTGTCGATGTCGGCCAGCAGCTCGTGGGTGATGCGCGCCATGCGCACTTCGGTGTAACGCATGGCCGCCGGCGGATCGCCGTCCACCGAGCCGAAGTTGCCCTGCCCGTCCACCAGCAGGTAGCGCATGGAGAACGGCTGCGCCATGCGCACGATGGCGTCGTACACCGAGGCATCGCCATGCGGGTGGTACTTGCCGATGACATCGCCCACCACCCTGGCGGACTTCTTGTAAGCCTTGTTCCAGTCGTTGCCGAGTTCGTGCATGGCGTACAGCACGCGGCGGTGCACGGGCTTTAACCCGTCGCGCACGTCGGGCAGCGCACGGCCCACGATCACGCTCATGGCGTAATCCAGGTAGGACTTGCGCATCTCCTCTTCGAGGTTGACGGGCAATACTTCGCGTGCGATCTCGGCCATGGTCGAGAGTGAAATTAAGCCTTGGTTAAAGGGACGTTAGTGGACGAGGGCCGGAGCGGCGTCAAGCTGCATCTTCATGGCGCAAATTCTACCACAGCGAGGCGATTCGCGGGCGAAAATGCCGGTATCTCGATCCATCGAGCCTGCATCATGCCGGCCGGTGAGCCTGCTCGAGTCGACTATACTGCGCATCATGTCCATCGCCCCAGAGCTGTCGATCGAAGCCCGCTGGATCCTGCCCATGACCGAGCCCGACCGAGTGCTCGAGCATCACGCGCTGCTGATCGCCAACGGGCGGATACTCGACATCCTGCCCCAGGACGAAGCCGCACGGCGTCATCCGCAAGTGCCGCGGGTGGTGCGCCCCGCGCACCTGCTGATGCCGGGCCTCATCAACGCCCACACGCACGCCGCCATGTCGCTGTTTCGAGGCCTGGCCGAGGGCTTGCCGCTGCAGCGCTGGCTGTCGGAGAAAATCTGGCCGCTGGAACGGCGCATGGTGGATGCGCGCTTCGTGCGCGACGGCTCGCTTCTGTCCATGGCCGAGATGCTGCGCGCCGGCATCACTTGCTTCGCCGACATGTATCTCTTTCCGGATGAGACGGCGAAGATCGTCGCTGAACAGGGTCTGCGCGCGCGCATCGGCCTGCCGGTGGCTGATTTTCCCAGTCCCTGGGCGCAGGAGCCGGCCGAGTACCTCGGCAAGGCCTTGGAAGTGCGCGACGCGTTCAAGGGCCATCCGCGCATCGATTGCGCGTTCGCGCCGCACGCGCCCTACAGCGTGAGCGATGCGACCATCGAGCGCATCCGCACCTTGGCGGACGAACTGGATGCGCCCATCGCCATTCACCTGCACGAGTCCGCTCAGGAAATCGCCGAATCGCTCCGGCGGCACAGGGTGCGCCCGATCGAACGCCTGCAGCGCCTGGGCCTGCTCGGCCCGACGTTGAACGCCATCCACATGACGCACGTGTCACCGGCTGACATGGAACTCGCCAGGCTGAGCCGCATCAGCGTAACCCTGTGCACCGAGTCCAATCTGAAGCTCGGCAACGGCGCGCCGCCGGTGCGAGACTGGACGCGCTCGGAGCTGGCGGTGGGGCTGGGATCGGATGGGCCGGCCTCGAACAACGACCATGACCTGTGGCTGGAAATCCGCCTGGCCGCGCTGCTGGCGCGGGCCTGCGGCGATGAACCACCCGCGCTCACGCCCTGGTCGGCGCTGGCCCTGGCCACGCGCGGCAGCGCCGCAGCGCTGGGGCTCGCCGAGCACGTCGGTACGCTGGCGCCCGGCAAGTGGGCCGACCTGTGCTGCGTGGATTTCGATCGGCCGGCGATGCAGCCGGTATACGACCCCGTCGCGCAACTGGTGTTCTCGGGCGGGCGCGATTGCGTCAGCGATGTGTGGGTGGCGGGGCGTCCGCTGCTGGAAGCCGGGGAACTGACGCGCCTGGACTGGCCGGCAGTGCGCGCCCGTGCGCAGGAATGGGCGCGGCGCATGAGTCAGGGTTAGCGTCAGGCGGTGATGCTACACTCGCGCAGCCATGCCGGACCCGCAAAGTTCGCCCTCCCCATCCGCCAACGTCGATCCGGCCGAGATCGGCAAATTCAACGCGCAGGCGCAGAGCTGGTGGGATCCACGGGGCGCATTCCGCCCGCTGCACGATCTGAACCCACTGCGCCTGGAGTATGTTCAGCGCGGCGCGACGCTGCGCGGGCGGGCGGTGCTGGACGTGGGATGTGGCGGCGGCATTCTGTCCGAAAGCCTGTGCAAGGCCGGCGCGCAGGTCACCGCCATCGATCTTGCCGGCGAGGCGCTGGAGGTGGCCAAGCTCCACGCCCTGGAAGCGGGTCTCGCGATCGACTATTCGCTAAGCTCGGTGGAGGCGTTGGCGCAAAGCTCGCCGGCCGCTTTCGATGTCATCACCTGCATGGAAATGCTGGAGCACGTGCCCGATCCCTCGCAAAGCCTCGGCGCCATGCGCGCGCTGCTCAAGAACAGCGGCTCGCTGTTCGTCTCGACGCTGAACCGCAATTTCAAATCCTTTGCGCTTGCCATCGTCGGTGCCGAGCACGTGCTGCGCATGCTGCCGCGCGGGACGCACGAGTATCGCAAGTTCATCCGGCCCTCGGAGCTGGCCCGCTGGGGCCGTGCGCTGGGCCTTGGCCTCGTGGACATCACTGGCATCGCCTATAACCCGCTGCTGCAAAGCTTTCGACTTTCATCCGACGCGGACGTGAATTATCTCGCGCATTTCAAGGCGGATGAGCTTTAAGTCGCACGACCGCCCATTGCAGGCGGTGCTGTTCGATCTGGACGGAACCCTGCTCGACACGGCGCCGGACATGGTGGGCGCGCTTAACCGGCTGCGCGTGGAGCACGGGCTGCCGGAACTTGCCTTCGCCACATTCCGTCCCTATGTGAGCCACGGCTCGCTGCGGCTGGTACGAGAAGGCTTTCCGGATCGCGATGTCGCGCAACACAGCGCGCTTCAGCGCCGCTTCCTGGACATCTATTTCGAGCATCTGCACCACGGCACCCGCCTGTTCCCCGACGTGGAAGATGTGCTCGATGCGCTGGCGCGCCGCGCCGTGCCCATCGGCATCGTCACCAACAAGCCGGGCTGGCTGACCACGCCGCTCCTGGCGCGGCTGGGGCTGGATACGCGCTTCGCCTGCGTGGTCAGCGGCGATACGCTGCCCACCCGCAAACCGCATCCCAATCCGCTGCTGCATGCCGCGCGACTCGCCCGAGCCCAGGCTCCGTGCTGCATTTACGTCGGCGATGCCGAGCGCGACATCCAGGCGGCGCGCGCCGCCGGCATGCGCTCGCTGATCGCGCGCTATGGCTATCTGGCTCCCGAGGATCAGCCCGACACCTGGCAGGCCGACGGCGACATCCACCATCCCGCCGAGTTGCTGTCTTGGCTCAAGGAGCATGCCCGCTTATGAACGATCATCGCCAATACCTAGCGCCGCCAGATCTGCTGCGTGACAAGATCATCCTGATCACCGGCGCGGGCGGCGGACTGGGTCGGACGCTGGCGCTGGCCTGCGCCCGCTGCGGCGCGCAGGTGGTACTGAGCGGCCGACAGAAGTCCAAGCTGGACCGGACCTACGATGCCATCGTGGCCCAGGGCGGACCGATGCCGGCGCTGGCGCCGCTCGACCTCGCCACCGCCACCGCCGCGCAG
>JAFEGC010000234.1 GCA_018240265.1 Pseudomonadota bacterium
TGGAGCCGCTGTGGCTGAAGATTTTCCTGTCGCTCCTGGCAGGTTTGTGGATCGCGCGCCTGTTCGTCATCGGGCACGATGCCTGCCACGGCGCCTACACGTCGCGGCGCAAGTTGAACGCCTGGATCGGACGCATCGCCTTTCTGCCCTCGCTCACGCCCTACAGCCTGTGGGACGTGGGCCACAACCTCGCGCATCACGGCTTCACCAATTTGAAAGGGCGCGACTACGTGTGGACACCGTTCACACGCGAAGAATTTCTCAAACTGTCCTGGGTCCGCCAAAAGCTGGAAAAGCTGTATCGCAGCGGCTTTGGCCAGGGCGTGTACTACATGATCGAACTATGGTGGAAGAAACTGTTCTTCCCCTCGCGCCAGCACGTCGGTGCGCAGCGCAAGAGCCATTTCTGGGACAGTTTGCTGGTCGCGGCCTTCGGCGCGCTGTGGATCGGCGGGTTAATCGCCTGGGCGGTGGTCAGCCAACGCTCGGCCGTATCGCTCCTGACCTTTGGCTTCGCCATCCCGTTCTTCATCTGGAACTGCCTGATGGGGTTCATCATCTACGTGCACCACACCAATCCGCGCGTGGCCTGGTATGAGCGCAAGGACGAGTGGTCGAGCAATGCCGGTTACGCCACCACCACCGTGCACCTGCGCGTGTGGGCCTGGTTCGACAGCCTGATCCACTACATCCTGGAACACGGTGCGCACCACGTGAACATGGGCGTTCCGCTGTACCGACTCAAGGAAGCGCAGGCCAAGCTGTCGGCAACGCTGGATGAGCGCCTGAATTCGGAAGTGTTCACCTGGCGCTACTACTGGAACACCGTGCGCCGCTGCAAGCTGTACGACTATGCGCGGCATGTGTGGACGGACTTCGAAGGCCGCGTCACCGGTGAGGCGGTGGTCAACCATCGTCCGACGGAAGCGGGCGCGCGTTAAGCAACTGAGTTCATGCACGGCGGCTGAATCGACCCGCTCTGCGAGGACGATATGCGCAACAGGCAAGGCCGGTCATGCGTCCATGCTGTTCTCGTGGGGGCGCTCGGTATTTGGTATGCCAGTGGCGGTACAGCGGCGACGCCGGCATCCACACTCGTTGTCGTCCGCAGTGGGCAGTGCCTGATGCCCGATGGTGCCGCTACGACCAGCGGTACCGACATCGAGCAGCAATCGTGCAACGGGAGCACGAGCCAGAAATGGTCGTTCGTGACGGTTGGCGGCGGCTATCACATCGTTTCACAACTGAGTGGCAAGTGCCTCGCCATTTCCAACGGCTCGACCGCTCGCAGGGCGCCTCTGGTTGAATGGCCCTGTCAGGGAGCGTCCCAGACCAGTGATCAGTGGCAGCTGACACCATTCGGCAGTGGTTATCACATCGTTTCGGTCTTCGATGGACAGTGTGCCAACATCAGCGGCGGATCGCTGAGTGCGGGCGCGAAGGCGATCCAGTGGCCGTGTCAAGTCGCGACGGCGACGAATGACCAGTTCCTGCTGACCCTGACGCCGCCTTCCAGTGCAACCGCGGTGTACCAGCGTGGATATGACGCTGGTCTTTCTGGCGCCAATCTCACCGAGACGTCGCTCACCACCTCGAACGTTGCTCCCAGCACCTTCGGCCTCAAGTTCAAGCTCAAGGTGGATGACAACGTGTTTGCACAGCCACTGTATGTGCCGAACGTGCCGATCGCCCAACAGGGTACCCATAACGTGGTGTACGTCGCCACGATGAACGACTCGGTGTATGCCTTCGACGCGGATACCGGCGCCAGGCTCTGGCTGATCAACCTTGCTACCCGCGTGGGCGCCACTCCGGTGCCGATCGGCAAGTATGCTTTTTCCGGCAATCGCAATTTCACGGGAAACCTCGGCATTGCCAGTACACCGGTCATCGATGCCACCACGCGGCGCATGTACGTGGTGGCGGCGACCCAGGAAAATGCCACCATGGTGTACCGACTGCATGCCATCGACATCACCAGTGGTGCCGAAGTCATCACAGCCGGCGCAGGCACCGTCATCAGCGCCAGTAATGGCGGCTCCAACTTCAGCGCACGCTACCAGACTCAGCGCGTCTCGCTGGTGCTGGCCGGCAGCAACATCGTGTTTGCCTTTGGCGCCGTGGAACTCGAGTATGCCGGTGGCTACGTGGGCTGGGTGATGGCCTACGACAAGTCGAGACTGGCGCAGACCGCTGCCCTTGCAACCGTGGTGACCGGCAATCGCGGCGGCGGAGTCTGGCAGTCGGGGCGCCCGCCGACCGTGGATGCCTCCGGAAACATCTACGTTGCCACCGGCAATGGTTACGGCAACGGCTACAACGGAACTTCGAATTTCAGCGAGACGGTGCTGAAACTCAACCCGTCTGGTGGGCTGGCGCTGGTCGACTGGTTCACGCCGGCAAACTGGAGCTGGCTCGACACCAACGACTTCGACCTGTCGAGCTCCGGATTCACCATGATACCGGGAACGACCATTCTGGCTGGCGGGGGCAAGGACGGGGTTCTGTACCTTCTCAACAGTGCCAGCATGGGACACTACTCCTCGAACAATGGCGGAGCGCTGCAGAGTTTTTCAGCTTCGAGCGGCGAGTTTCGCGGTGGACCGGTGTACTGGAACCGGAGCGCCGCAGCGGGTGGACCCCTGCTGTACAACTGGGGTGCGGGCGATGTCCTCAAGTCCTTCAGCTTCAGCAACAGTCGCGTCGTGACCACGCCGACTGCAAGAGGAGGTGGGCCATCCAACTGGCCAGGTGGGGAACTCGCCCTTTCTGCCAACGGTTCCAATGCCGGAACCGGGATCATCTGGGCCAACGTTGCCACCAGTGGTGATCCGGAGAACAATCCGCCCGTCCCCGGTGAGTTGCGAGCTTTCAGCGCTGCCAATGTCGGCCTGGAATTGTGGAATTCGAACATGGTTGCCAGTCGCGACGGCTCCGGTAACTACGCCAAGTTCGTCCCGCCGCTGGTGGTCAACGGCAGGGTTTATCTGGCCACCTTCTCGAACCAGGTCATGGTGTACGGACTGCTGTAGCCTGGTACAGCGCGGGTCACTTGATCCCGATCACCATCGAATCCGGTCCGACCAGATGTTCCACCCGGGTCCGAAGGAAACCGGCGTCCCGCATCCAGCTCTGGCAGTCGGCACCGGTGTAGTCCTTGCCGCCTCGGGTTTCGATCAACATGTTCAGACTCATCAGCAGCCCCATGGTGTTGGTGCGCCGCCCATCATCGATAATGGCATCGTAGGCGATCAGTGCACCGCCTTTGGGAAGAGCCGCGAAGGCTTTCGCGATGATTCGCCGTTTCTCGTCCAGGTTCCAGTCGTGCAGGATGTGACCCATCACGATCACATCGACCTTCGGCAGATCGTCCGCAAAAAAATCACCCGCCTGAAACCTGACCCGCGCCGAGACACCTTGAGCTTCGACGAACTCCTCAAATACAGGCCGCACCACCGGCAGATCGAAGCCCGTGCCCGACAGATGCGGATGCGCCTTGGCCACTGTCACCGGCAGCATGCCCTGGGCAGCACCCACGTCCGCGAAGGTCCTGTACTCTTTCCATGAAAATTTCGCCGCGATTGCGCGCGCTGCACCGGCACTGATGCCGCTCATTGCCGCGAGAAAGCCATGCAGTCTGTGCGGATCGCCGTAGATTGCGCCAAAAACATCGCCACCGGACTTGGCTTCGTTCTGCGGTTCGCCGGTCTTAAGCCCCTCGGTCAACGACCCCCAGAATGGATACAGGCGGGCATTGGCCATTTCCAGCAAGCCTGCCATGTAGGTCGGTGCTGCGCGGTCGAGAAACAGGGCGGTCTCGGCCGTGTTGTGGTAGACACCGTTCACCCGGTCGAGCATGCCCAGCGCCACCAGCGCATCCAGGAAGTCGTCGGCAGAACGCGGGTGCAGACCGAGTTTTCGACTCAGTGTTGCCAGGTCGGCCGGCGCCTTGGCGAGTTCGGTGAACACGCCCAGTTCCACTGCGCTCAGCAGCGTCTTGGATCCCCAAAACCCTAAAGCAAGTTGCATGATCTTGTCGGGAGTCACGGAAGACATTGCAATTCTCCTTTGTTGATGGCACTGCCGAATGCCGCGCGGCGACCGGATGAGCTGCAGTCGAATGCGATTGTGGCGCAGGGCAATCCGGCCAGCGAAATCCGGTCAGCAAGTCTTCAGGGTTTGGCGTCCAGGCGGTTTGCAGCAGCCGTATCGGGCTACAGTCTTGCGCCACCTCTCCCCGCAACGAGGCGGAGGCTCGATAGGCAACCGAGGTGACGCAGGCCGACTCTAACCCGAGAGAGGGCTCACCTGCTTCATCTTGCTCTTGGCCGCATCGAACCCGTTCTTGTCCGATGGCTTGATGTGCGGATGACCGACGAGGATTCCCATCCCCACCTCGCCTTCGATGTAGTAGGTCTCCCCAGCATCGACGTCGATGGTCAGCTCATCCTTCGCTTCGGAGTGCACCACGTATGTGTGCTTGCCGGGCGCAACCTGTAGTACGAAGTACTTCCCGGAGCGTAGTTTGCCCAGCTCCGTCGTGCCTTCGCGTACGATGAAGCCGATGGCGGCGCCCGCGAACCCCGATGGCCGGTAGAACACCACCATGCCCTTGCCCTGCTCGGGGACGGCGATCGCAGCGGCGGCAGGAGCCGCCGCCGCAGAAGCATCGGTGGCCGGCGACGGCGGCGGCGCCGGCGATTTCGCGGGTTCGGTCGCACAGGCGGTCAGCAGG
>JAFEGC010000235.1 GCA_018240265.1 Pseudomonadota bacterium
ACGCTCGATGCGCTGGGTCAGCGGACTGGGCGTAACGAAGTCGCGCAGCGCCGCCTCGCGAACGTTCCGCAGCATGTCATCAAACACCGCAATCAACAACGCGTCCTTGTTCGCAAAGTGATAATGGATGGTCGCCAGGTTGATGCCGGCGACTTCAGCGATCTTGCGCGTGGTGGCATTCCAGATGCCTTCTTCGAAAATGACCCGGCGGCTGGCATCGATGATCTGTTCGCGCTTGCCCTGGCTGCGGGGGCGCTTGATGTCCGGGATCTTTTTCAACCGATTGTCGCGTGAAAGTTGAACCAATCGGATTATCCGGCATTTGCGCTCGCACCGGCAACCTCTGCGCAGCCAACGCCGGCACGCGCCGCGCCGAGGATCGCGCCGCGCGCGCTCACGGACTCCACGCAGCAGCGGCGCGGAAGAAGTCGATGCATTCGGCCAGCAGCTTGAAATCATCCCCGGGCGGAAAGTAGCTCAGCTTCACCACCACGGTCTCGGTCTTGGGGTCGACGAAAATGAACTGCCCCTGCAGACCCATGGCCATGAACATGCCGGTGCCGTGCAGCGTCCACCATTGGTAACCATAGCCCAGTGGGACCGGCGGCGGCGGCTGATTGCTCGCCGGAGGCGGAGCGTCGATCAGCGTCGAAGCGGTGGACTCCGCCAGCCACTGTTGCGGCACAATCTGCCGAGCCCCGACCCGCCCGCCCTGCAACGCCATCTGTCCCAGCCGGGCGTAATCGCGCGCCACGGCGTTGTATCCCATGCCGGCGAGCGCGCGGCCAATACCGGGCGGACCGTCGGCGATCCAGAACCCGCTCGATTCCATGCCCAGCGGCTCCCATAGCTTCTCGGTCATGTAGGTGGAAATCGGCTGGCCCACGGCCTTCTCCAACATCCAGGCCAGCACCGCGGTATCCATGGTGGAATAGTTGAACTGCTTGCCCGGCGCGAGCCGCCGCCTGAGGCTGGGCGCCATATCGGCGAAGCGGTGCGTGTTCTGCACGATAGCCTGCTCGAACACCTGCTGCGCAGGACTGTGGGCGCCGAAATCGTAGCGCTCGTCATAGGCCACGCCCGAACGCATGCGCAGCAAGTTGCGGATCGACACGCCCTCGTAACCCGAACCTCTGAGTTCCGGAATGTAGCGTTCGACCGCGTCGTCCAGCGAGTGAATGCGCCCGTCGGACAGAGCGACACCGATCAGCAATGAGACGATGGACTTCGCCATGGAGAAGGAGGCAAAGTGGCTGCGCGCATCGCTCTGGTTGCGATAATTCTCGTAAACCAGCGTTCCGTGCTTGAGAATGAGCAGCGCGTTGGTGAAGGTGCGCTCCTCGAACTGGCGCGCGGCGAAGGTGGCGCCACCGCTGGCGTAGTCGAAGCCCAGCGCGGCGCTCCGTGCCGGCAGCGTCCAGACATCGCCGGCTCGGCTCACCTGGCGTGTCTGGAACAACCGGTCCATGGAGCGAAAATTGAGCATGTTGCCCGGCGTCTCCAGCATGTGGCGGCGCACGTCCTGCAAGGAGGTCGAGGGACCGGCGCTAGCCGCGGACGACACTTCGCTACGAGCACACATCGGCACCGCTGCTCCAGCGCAGACCAGCAACATCACCCACGCCGCGTGACGCGACCGCCGCGCGCTTGCTGACAGCCGGCACGCAGGTTCGGCCATGTTCCCCATCGTATTCGTCTGGCTCATCATGCACACCTGAAAACTTCAAAAGCGCCGCGACACGGTCAGGAACGTGGTACGCGGCAAACCCGGCGTGCCGGTCACGTTAAACAGGCTTCCATCGGCATTCAGGCCGGGAATCTTGCTCACGTAGTACAAGCGGTCGGTGAGGTTGGCCACTTCTACCGCGGCGGTCCATTTATCCGCGGTATCCGACCAGGACAGGCGCACGTTCGTCAGCATGTAGCCGGGCTGCGCACCCGCCGGTGTGTTGGCCAGGTCGAAATACACCAGCGATCGGTAGGATGCATCGACACGCGCTGTCAGTGAGCCGCGCTCGCCCAAGCCCAGGTTGTACTGCGCGCCGGCAGCGGCCTGCCAGCGCGGCACGTAAGGCGCCATGGAATGCAGCGTCAGTCCTCCCACCTGACCCGCCGCCGCCCCCAGATCCAGCACGCGATAATTCAAGTAGCTGAGGCTCCCATCGAGTTGCAGCCCATGCCAGGGGCGCGCTTCGAACTCCGCTTCCAAACCCTCGATGCGCACGTGACCGGCGTTCACCACAATAGTGCCGCCGTCACCCAGCGGCGGCGGCAGGAACTGGCTGAGCTGAATCTGCTTGTAATCGCTCAAGAAAGCATCGACATTGAACAGCAGGCGATGATCCAACCACTCGGTCTTGGCGCCGATTTCATAGGCGGTGAGCTTCTCCGGTCCGAACGGACGGATATCCGTGTCCTGAATCGGTTTCGGGTTGATGCCGCCCATCTTGTAGCCCGTGGCAAAACTCACGTAGGTCATGACATCCGGCGTCCAGCGGTATTGGAGCGAGATCTTGGGATCGGCGCGATGCGCCGAGGTCGCTCCACCCGCATCCGGCGCGTAGATCGATGTGCCGGGAACGAAGAACGGCACCATCGGGTTGGTTGCGGTGTACGAATGATGGAACGCCTGCGTCTTCTCATCGTTGCTGTAACGCACGCCGGCCTCGATGCTGAAGCGGTCGGTCAGGTGATAGATACCGTGGATGAACACCGACTTGCTCTTGAGCTCGGTGGGATCATCCAGCGTGAAATTGAAGCCGTAGAATGCGCCCGGCACGATTTCCAGCGAGGGCAAGTTGATCTGGCCGCCGTACACACCGTGCGATTTGTCGAAGTACACGCCGCCTACCCATTCGAGGCGATCATCTAGCGCCTTGCCGCTCAATTGCAGCTCGTCGCTGAATTGCCAGCGGTTGAGCACATTGTCCTCCAGGTAGGTGGGCACGGGCGAAGGATCGGTGTTGGTGAAGCGCGCATGGTAGCGCTGATAGGCCAGCACATTCTTGAACTGAAATCCCCAGGGCGTATTCCACTCTACCTTGTTCGACACATCCCAGGCCCGCAGCCGGTTGTTGGGCGATGGACTGAACCCCGTGCCGGGGTCACGGAACGAGGAATAATTGGCGAACGCGTTGCCGGTGACGAAGGCCGGGCTGCTGGCGCCAACCCCCAAGTTCAGTCCGCCGGCCGCGACCGGCGCCAGCGCCACCACGCCATTGAAATTCGCGGTGGGTGAGCCCGGCGCCGCGGCGTTCTGCACCAGCAGCGTCTCGGCGCCTGCCTCGCTGGTGTCATCGTGCAGCTCGCCCTTCAGTACCATGGTGAAATCAGCGGTCGGCGTCCACTTCAACGTAGCACGCAACGACCGCTCGTCATCGCCGCCCTCGGTGCCAAGACGGCAGTTCGAACCGCTGCTGGCGGCCTGAAGATTGCTCGCACCAGGGTTGACGCAGGCGAAATCCAGGCGATCGACGTAGCCGTCCATGCGGTTCGAGGCGGCACCAATCCCCAGCGCCAACTGATTCTGGATGAGCGGAATATCGAAGCTGGCCTTGACGAACTCGCGGTCGAACCGTCCATAGCCGACGCTCACCTGGCCCGAACCGTCGCCCTTGGGTTCCGGCGTGTACAGCAGGATGGCGCCGGCTTCGTTGTTCTTGCCGAACAGCGTACCCTGCGGGCCTCTCAGCACCTGCACGTTGGCAATGTCCGCCAACTGGAAAATCGAGCCATACACCGAACCGAAGTACACGTCGTCGACGTAGAAGCCCACGCCTGGTTCGAACGCATAGGTGAACTGATCCTGGCCCACGCCGCGCATGTAGGCCAGCGCGGATTTGCCGGAGTAGTTGCCGCCGGGCATGAGCGTGACGCTGGGAGCCGAGCGCGCGATGTCCAGCACGTTGTCCAAGCCTTTCGCAGCGATGTCCTCCGCCGTCACCACGGTGGCGGAAATCGGCGTGAGCTGCAGATTTTCCTGCTTGCGGCGCGCCGTCACCACCACTTCGGGAATGGAGTCGGGCGTCATCGCCGCGCCGGCTGACGCCGGCTCGGCCGCTTCGAGAGGGCCTGCGGTCAGGGCCGTGACGAGCAATATCCATCGAAATAGCAACGAATTTGCAGACATGTGTTCATCCCCCTTTCTTGCACATCGACAGCGCGACGCGTGCGATACCAGTCGCCTGATCTAATCAGATGACCAATTTAGACCGGAACCGGGGCTGCTGTCAACGAACCGGGTCGGGACGGCAGGGTTGCATGAGCATCGCGGCACAGCCCGGCGCGCGGGGCGGAACCGTCACATCCGGCAGCTCACCGAAGACCAGCTTGGAGGGATGCGCCGCGTCATGCCAGATGGACACGATGGCGGGCAACGCGGAGTGATCGAAGCCGTTGCCGCCGGTGGCGGACGGCGCATCGATCCACAAGCGCAGGCGCGAGCCCTTGCGAAAGGCGTGCGACACCTTGGTGAGTTCGACTCGCGCCAGCTCCGCAACCCCCGGGGTCATCGACCGGATGCAGGACGGCAGGTCGCACAGCCAGGGCCGGTTGGGCGTGGAACGCGCCGCATTCAGCGCGCGGTCGGACAGGCGTAGCCACCCACGTTGCACGAAGCGCTCCTGCCCTTCCCACACTTCGGTCAGCGTCACCTGCAAATCGGCGTCGCTGGCGCTCACCGACACCCACAGATCCGCGCTCAACGGGCCATAGATCACCAGGTCGTGTG
>JAFEGC010000236.1 GCA_018240265.1 Pseudomonadota bacterium
CAGCACACCAATTACGATGAGTATCAACGCCGGTACATACCACGGGTGGGCGCGAATGGCGCCGCCCGCCGCGAGCACCGCGTCGAGCCTGTAGCTTCCGACGATTTCACCGAGCATCAGCACGCCAAATAACAGGCAGAAGCCGCCGCTGACTGTGACGACCAAGGCCATTTGAGCGCCGCGGCGCGCATCCTCGCGGTGATACCAATACGCGATCAGCATGAATGAGGTAAGGCTCGTCAGCTCCCAAAATACGACGAGCTGAATCAGATCCCCTGACAGGACCGTTCCCAGCATCGCACCCATGAAAGCCAGAAGAAACGAAAAAAAACGCGGCACTGGATCCGCGCTAGACATGTAATAGCGAGAATACACAACCACCAGCAGACCCATCACTGCCACCAACATGGCAAGCAACCAGGCATAGCCATCCAACCTGAAGTTGAATTCGAGGCGGTAACCCGGCATCCATGGCATGATCCAGCGTACGATTTCGCCGCTGGCCACCGTTGCATACAGATTTGCCAGCAACCCCGTGCAGCCGAGCGCGGTGAGGCCCGAGAGCCAGGCCGCCGCGTTGCGCGCATGCGACGGAATGAACGCAACACCAAGACTGCCGAGGAACGGCAACAAGACAAGCAACGCTAGCGTCGCGGACATTGGCGTGGCATTCTCGTTTCGCGCAACATTGCTTCACTCAGTCTAGTTGGAAAGTGCTCGCGACTGAACCATACGGCATTTTTGCTCGATTGTCGCATCGCATGATTCCGAGCGGTTGTTCCGCATGTGGCGGTATTACCTGAGCGTGAGCGCCTGCGCGGCCACGTTCCGGGCGGGTACCAACGATGTGTGGCAAGTGTTGTTGACGCCGATTCCGTAACCCCGGGAGGGAATTCAGACGCGGCACAGGCCGCAAGGCGCTAGAATTCGGACCTGCCGAGTCGGCAAGCGAATAGACAGGCGCATCAACTGCCGGCCGGACTTCCGCTGCTGAAACAGGAGAAGCCTTACATGATTCGTCTCAAGGTCAACGGTCGGGAACGGAGTTTCAGCGGCGACCCTGACATGCCGTTGCTGTGGTACCTGCGCGATACCGCCGGACTCACGGGAACCAAGTTCGGCTGCGGCATGGCGCTGTGCGGCGCCTGCACGGTCCACAAGGACGGCAAACCGGTGCGCTCCTGCAGCGTGTCGATGCAGGCGGCGGCGGGCAGCGAAATCACCACCATCGAAGGCATTGCAGCGCTGCATCCCGTGCAAAAAGCGTGGATCGCGGCGCGCGTACCCCAATGCGGTTATTGCCAGACCGGCCAGATCATGCAGGCCATCGCACTGCTCCAGACCAACAAGCATCCCACGGATGCGGAAATCGACCAGGCCATGTCCGGCAATATCTGCCGTTGCGGCACCTACCAGCGCATTCGGGCGGCCATCCATCAGGCCGCGAAGGAGATGGCATGAACCGCATCCAGAATGTCAGCCGCCGCGGCTTTCTGCAGGGGGCGCTGGCCTCGGGCGTGTTCGTCTTGGGTGTGCGCCTGGGCGCACGCCGTGCCTGGGCCGCGGAAACCGCCGCGCCACTCATCGACCCGAATCTGTGGTTGTCCATCGCCGCCGACGGCACCGTGACCATCACCGCGCATCGTTCCGAAATGGGCTGCGGCAGCCGCACCGCCCTGCCGTTGGTCGTGGCCGAGGAACTGGATGCCGACTGGTCCCGGGTAAAACTCGAGCAGGCGATCGGCGATCAGCGCTATGGCGACCAGGATACCGACGGATCGCATTCCGTCGCCGGCTCCTTCGACGACATGCGCCTTGTGGGCGGCATGGCGCGTGCCATGTTGATCAGCGCCGCGGCCGCGCAATGGCAAGTGCCGGCGTCGCAGTGTTCCACGCAACCCCATGTGGTGCTGCATGCGGCCAGCGGACGCAAGCTTGGTTTCGGCGAACTGGCCGCGGCTGCCGCGAAGCTGCCCGTACCGGCGCGGGAGCAAATCAAACTTAAACCGCGTTCGAGCTGGCGCTACATCGGTAGCGAGAAGAACACCCTATACGATGTGCCCGACATCGTCACCGGCAAAGCCGTGTTCGGCATGGATGCCACGCTTCCGGGCATGGTGTACGCCTCGATCGAACACCCGCCGGTGCTCGGTCAGGCCGTGAAGAGCCTGGACAACAAGTCGGCGCTGGCGGTCCACGGCGTGCGGCGCACGGTGGTCCTCGATCCCCTCACCCCGCCGCATGGCTTTCAGCCGCTGGGCGGCGTGGCGGTGATCGCCGACAACACCTGGTCGGCCTTCAAGGGACGCCAACGGCTCAAGGTAGAATGGACCGCAAGCCCGCACTCGGCTTACAACTCCGCGCAATACCGCAAGGCGCTGCAGAGCAGTTCGCGCAATCCGGGCAAGGTGGCACGCAATGTGGGTGACGTGGACGCGGAGTTCGCCAAGGGCGGCAAGCTGATCGAGGCCGAGTACTACACACCACATCTGGCGCATGCCTCGATGGAACCGCCGGTGGCCGTTGCCGACTACCGCAATGGCAAGGTCGTGGCCTGGGCACCGACGCAGAATCCGCAGGCGGCGCAGGCCACCATTGCCGCCGCGCTGAAGATGAACAAGGAGGACGTCACCTGCCACGTGACCTTGCTGGGCGGCGCGTTCGGGCGCAAGTCCATGCCCGATCACGTGGCCGAGGCAGCCGTGCTGTCCAAGCAGTTGGGCAAGCCGGTCAAGGTGGTGTGGAGCCGCGAAGACGATATCCGCTTCGATTACTATCATTCCGTGGCAGCGCTGTACATGAAGGCCGCGGTAGGAGCCGACGGCAAGCCCACGGCCTGGCTGCAGCGCAGTGCCTTTCCGCCCATCGCCTCCACCTTCGACGCCGCCGCACGCTACGGCGACGATGAAATGGCCATGGGCTGGAACGATCTGCCCTACGATATCGCGCATCATCGCGCCGAAAATTCACCCGCTGACCATCATGTGCGCATCGGCTGGCTGCGCAGCGTATCCAACATCTATCACGCCTTCGCGGTGCAATCCTTCGTCGACGAACTGGCGGCTGTCGCGGGCAAGGACCCGGTGGCCTATCAGCTCGAGCTGCTGGGTGCGGATCGCATCGTCAAACTGGATGGCAGCGATGCGGATCCCCTGTATCCGATCGATACAGGACGCATGCGGCACGTGATGCAACTGGTTGCGGAAAAATCCGGCTGGGCGAACCGCGCCAAGGTCAAGGGCCGCGGCATGGGATTCGCCGTGCATCGCAGCTTTCGCACTTACGTGGCGACGGTGGTGGAAGTGGAGGTCGACGCGCAGGGCAAGGTGCACATTCCGAATGTGTGGTCCGCGCTGGATGCCGGCACCATCGTCAGTCCGGACAATGTGAGGAATCAATTTCAGGGTGCGGCGGTGATGGGCACGAGCCTGGCCCTGTACGGCGACATCACCGCCACTGACGGTGTCATCGATCAGAGCAACTTCCACAATTACCCGGTGGCGCGCATGAACCAGGCGCCGCGCAATACGCAGGTGTATATCGTCGACAGTTCGGCGCCACCCGCCGGCGTGGGCGAACCGGGCCTGCCGCCCTTTGCGCCGGCGCTGTGCAATGCCGTGTTTGCCGCCACGGGTCGGCGCGTGCGCGAACTGCCCTTGGCGAAAACCAAGCTGGTGTGAGAAGAGGCGGAAACGCGGCTCAGAGGTCCTGGACTCCATTTACTCCAGCGTCAACTCCAACCGCACCCCCTGGTCCTGCGCCTTGGCCTTGTTGTTCGCCACCAGGAACACGCGTGCGGGGTCGATCTGCGTATCGGTGAGCAGGATCTGCTGGATGGCGGTAGCGCGCGCTTTGGCCAGTTCGGTCAGATCCTGATCGGTCACCTGGATCTGCTTGAGCAGCGTCTCACGCACGAAGGCGATCTGATCGGTCAACTGCTGCGCCTTGGCATCAGCCTTGGACTGATCGGGTGCGGCTTGCTTTTCCTGATCCGGGAACTTGGGCGCCGAGCCGGTCTGCTGCTTGTACACTGCACTGAGCAACGCCAACTGCTGCTTCGGCGGCAGCGTGTCGAGCGCAGGTGCAGCCGCAGCTTCACTTGTTGCAGGTTCGCCTGCCACAGGTTCGCCTGCCGCGGCTTTGCCGCGCTTCGCATGCGGCATCTTCTCCTGCTGGCGCTCGTGCAGCAGCGAGTCGAGCTTGGCCTGCACCAGCGCCGGACGATCCAGGTCGTTCACCGCCGCCAAGGGCACCGAAATCTTGAGCTGCGGTCTTTCGGCGAGCGCCTTGGCTATCGATTTGATGCGCCCCTGCGCGGCTGGATCGAGCGTAGCGATACCGGCCGGGAAATCCACGAACTGTAAATCCGGACCGCCGCCGAACATCTTGCCCAGCAGCGCAAACGGCGAGGTCACGATCTTGACCAGCAGGTTCCGCACCACTTTCCAGATGACCGGCCCGAGACGAAAATGCGGATCGTCCAGCGACCTGGTGACCGGCACGTCCAGGTCGATGACGCCGTTGCGATCCTTGAGCAGCGCCACCGCCAGCTTGAGCGGCAAACTCACCGCATCCTTGCTGGCGGTTTTCTCGCCGAACTCCAGTTGATCGATGATGATGTGGTGGCCGGCATCGAGTTTGCGGCCGTCGATCTTGTAGGTCAGCTCGGTGGTGAGCTTGCCCTTGGCGAT
>JAFEGC010000237.1 GCA_018240265.1 Pseudomonadota bacterium
GGCTCCACCGCCCGCACGCTGCGGGCGAAATCGCGTGCCAGCGCAATCTCGGGCACGGCCTGCGCGCAGCGCGTATCGCCGGGCTCCAGGGTCTGTAGGAACCGCTGCGCGATCCGCATCGCGCAGTCGGAGCGGCCGCGCGGCAGGGCGTTGACGTGGAAACTGTTGGCGAGAATCACATGCCGGCCGCGTTTGAACGCGGCGGCCACCGCCGAGCCATCGGCGACGGAGGTGAGATCGTCGAACTCGCCCGAGATCACCAGCGCCGGCACGTCGGGATAGAGAGCGGCGGCGTTCACGCGCGGTGCCGTGTACGGCGGTGGCGGCACCGGCCAGTCGAGGCATTGCTCGATGAACGAATAGTCCAGCGGCAGGCCACGGTACTCATCCAGCGTGAACGGTTCATAGGCCAGGGGCAGCGCGCGGGCGCGCTCGGCGATACGCTGCTGGAACTGCGCGCGGCGCTGCTCCGGCGGCAGGTGCAGGTCGAAAATCTGCGGCGGGTCCAGGCACATCACCGCCGCCGCCAGTCCCGCGCTCCAATGGGTCGGATCGTTGTTGGCATCGCGCGAGTCCACGGCCGCGGTGGATTCGGCCATGAGCCGCAGGAGCGGCGCTTCATCGCCGGCCGCGAAAGCGCGCGCAGCCGCGTCGGTCTCGCGCAGCGTGGCGTAGGACGGGGCGGCGCTGAACATGACCGTGGCGAGCCGCGCCGTATCGGCAGTGAACGAACGCGTGACACCGTCAACATCGGCGGCGGAGGCCGCGTGCGGGCGCTGCCGCAGCAATTCCAGCGCGGGGCGGATGTGGCCGATGGAATCCCCCGGCAGGCGTGCGCAATGCGGCGAGCGCGAGCAGGCGACGTTGAACTTTGCGCGCATCGCTGGCGCATAGTTCGGATACCAGGCGTAGTCGGGGCCGCCTAGCGGGTAGGCGCCATCGAGCACGATGGAGCGGAGCTTCTCGCCATGGCGCGTTGCGAACACCTGCGCAAAGTAGGTGCCGTAGGAGTCTGCGTATAAATCGGCGGCGGGCAGCTCCAAGGCCTCCAGAATGGCGGCCAGGTCATCGGCTGCCAGCGTGGTGCTGTACAGCGCCGCGCTTGCTCCGAGCTGGCGCCCGCACTCGCCGATCAGCTCGAGCGTGGGGGTGGCGGCCCTCTGCAGGGCATCGCAGCGAATGGCGCCGGAACGGCCGGTGCCGCGGCTGTCCATCAGCAGCAGGTCGTTGCGATCCTTGAGCGGTTCGTACAGAGGGTAATAATCATCGCGCGACAGAGTCGAGGGATAACCGGGTCCGCCTTCGGCTGCCACCACCACACCGAAACTGCGCCCCGGGGCGGTGTGACGGTAGTACTCGAAGTGGATGGAGATCTGCTCACCCTGGAGGTTGGCCGGATCGAGCGGCCGCTGCAGTTGGCCGCAGAAGCGGCGCGGCGGAGCGGGGGTGAGCGGTTCGCAATGCTTGAGGTTCAACTTCCCCACCTGCAACGCGGCAGCGGGAAGAGCGAACGAAGCGGCCTCGGTTCGTGTCCCTGATTTCATTTGCGGCGTAGCGGGTCGCGCCGGCGGGGCGATCATCAGCAGTACGGCCGCCAGGAGCAGGCAGGTGAGGAAGCGGCTTGTCACTGGGAATCTCCTTTAAAATCAGTCGGCAGGCGCCTATTTAGCGACGCTTTACCAGGATCGGCAACCCGTTTGACCGGCACCCTGCTGTCGCTATACACTCGTTCAACAAGATTCTCGACCTCCCGGAGCCCTCCATGGCTGAATCCACCGCTGCCACGCCTGTCGCAACCCCTGTCCACGACGAAACCGCCACCCTCGAAACCGGCGCGCTGCTGAATACCGCCAATCTGGTCGACGGCGAGGTCGAGGTGACCTGGAAGAACCAACCGGGCACCAGCCGTTTCTCGCCCTTCTGGTTGCGTGACCATTGCCATGCCAAGCACAGCCTGCATCCCGACACCCTGCAACGCCAGGTCGATACGTTCTCGATTCCGCTGGACATCGCGCCTGCGCGGCTCGACATCGTGGATGGCGGTCGCATGTTGCACGTGGTGTGGAAGCACGATGGCGTGCGCAGCGAATTTCCCGCCACCTTTCTCCGGCACATCGCGCGGACCGAAGGGCGCGAGGTCGCGCCGCGCCTGCGCCTGTGGGATCGCGCCTCGATGGGCGATGCATTCCCCAGTGTGGCGTATGAGGAGATCATGTCGGGCAACGTCGGCCTGCTGCGTTGGCTCACGATGATCGAGCAATATGGCTTTGCGCTGGCCAGCGGCGTGCCGGTGTCGCTGGAGGCGACGGAAAAGCTGGCGCGCCGCGTTGCTCACGTGCGCGAGACCATTTTCGGCGGCATGTGGGATTTCACCGCGAATCTCGCCTTCAAGGACACGGCTTATACGCCGGTGGCCATCGGCCCGCACACCGACGGTACCTACAGCCTGGATTCGCCGGGCTTCCAGATGTTCCATTGCCTGCAGTTCGACGGCGAGGGCGGCGAGAGTACGCTGGTGGATGGCTTTCGCGTGGCCGAGGAGATCCGCAGGACCGATCCGATTTCCTTCGAAGTGCTCACCCAGGTGAAGGTGCCGGCGCAGTACCTGGGCGATGGCGTGCATCTGCGCGCCGCGCATCCCATCATCGCGCTCGATCACAACGGCGATTATCGGCAGGTGGCGTACAACAACTACGACCGCGCTCCGTTCCGCCTGCCCACGCCGCGCATGAATGCCTTCTACAAGGCGCTCAAGTCATGGGACGGCCTGGTGAACGATCCGGCCTATGAGATTTGTTTTCGGCTGGCGCCGGGCACCGCGCTGTTGTTCGACAATTGGCGTACACTGCACGGCCGACGCGCGTACCGCGGCTTCCGCCGTCTGTGTGGTGCCTACCTCAACAAGGAGGACTTCGAGAGCAAGCTGCGCGTGCTGCGTTCTTCGGACAAATCTGCGTAAGTGAATTTCAGCAGCGACAACGTCACTCCGGTTTGCGAACCCATCCTGGCGGCCGTCCAGGCGGCCAACGTCGATACCGTCAGCTCCTACGGTGGAGATCCGCTGACCCAGCGTCTGGGCCGCGTCTTCTGCGAGCTGTTCGAACGTGAGGTGGCGGTGTTTCCGGTGGCCACCGGTACGGCCGCCAATGCCCTGTCGCTGTCGCAGCTCGCGCCGCCCTACGGCGGCATCTATTGTCATGAGAACGCGCACATCGTCACCGACGAGTGTGGCGCTCCTGAGTTCTTCACCGGCGGCGCCAAGCTCCTGGGCCTGCCGGGCGCGGATGGTCGTATCCGCGCCGGGCAGATCGCGGCCGGTGTCGCCTTCGCGCAGGACATGGGCGTGCATCACGTCCGGCCCGCGGCGGTGAGCCTCACGCAGGCCACCGAGTGGGGCACGGTGTATCCGCGGCCACTGATCGCCGAGATCGCCGCCACCGCGCATGCGGCCGGACTGGGCGTGCACATGGACGGGGCGCGTTTCGCCAATGCGCTCGCACACCTGGATTGCTCGCCGGCCGAGGCTACCTGGAAACAGGGCGTGGACGTGTTGTCCTTCGGTGCCACCAAGAACGGTGCGTTATGCGCCGAGGCGGTGGTGTTTTTCGATCCCGCGAAGGCGCTGGAATTCGGGCAACGTCGCAAGCGCGCCGGGCACCTGTGGTCGAAAATGCGTTTCATCAGCGCACAGCTCCTGGCTTATCTGCAGGACGATCTGTGGCTGCGCAACGCGCGCAATGCCAACCAGATGGCGGGCCGGCTGGGCGCCGGACTGGCCGCCATCCGCGGCGTGCGCCTGCTGCAGCCGGTGGAAGCGAACGAGATATTCGCGGCGCTTCCCGAGAGCATGGTGGTGGCTCTGGAAAAGCAGGGCTTTGGCTTTTATCGCTGGCCGTTGAGTGCCGTGCAGGACGCGACGCCGATCCGTCTGGTGACCTCCTGGGCCACGCGCGCCAACGAGGTGGAGGCGTTGCTGGCCGCGGCAGGCAAGCTGGCCTGAGAGCGGGCCTACAGCTTCGGAAACCGCCCGGTATCCCCGCCAGCTTCCTGGTTTTCGACGGCGAGATTGCGTCGATACTTCTCGAAGAAACGCGGCACCACGAAACTGCCGGGGGAGGCATCGAAGGCCAGGTCAATGAGGCAGCATGGGCAGGCGGGCAGGGCAGTGAGCGTGCGCTTGATCAGCGTGCCCTGCACGAAGTTCACTTGGAACTGGCCATCCTCGCGCGCCGAGACCGCGTGCCGCACGAAGCTCGCCTGCTCGCGCAGGTCGCGTACCACCGCGCAGTTGGAGAAGTGGTAGGGTGGCAGCGCATCAGCCGGTCCCGGCACCGCGGCGCGCGCCGCATCGCGCGTGAACAGCAGCACCCGGCGGTCCTTGTAGCACAGCGTGCCGTCGGGCAGTGCGCGCACCTCGTCGAGATAACGCACATCGATGCCATCGACGATCAGTTGCTCCAGTTCGCTCACCGTGAAGCGGTAGGGGTTGACCGACAGCCGGAACGTCCCCAGGTCCTTCGCCCCCATCTGCGCGCGCAGCCGGTTGAGCTCCGGGTCTTCGAGAAAATTCGGCAGCTTCATGGCTGAGTCTGCCCCGGCGGGGTAATAGGCCGGCGGCACCTCAATGCGAGGCCTCCAGAATATTGGCGATGCGCGTCTCGGCATCGGT